>JAITWW010000001.1 GCA_031285085.1 Candidatus Methanofilum arcanum | reverse complement strand
GTTTATTAAGAGATTAAAACCAGTAAAACCGTTATTCAACATGTATTACTTTTTTTAATATAAGTTATCATAAGTAACAAACAAAAAATAAAGATAAGAATGTGTGTGAAAAAACTTTCACTTTGTTACACAATTACCCACATTTTTCAGCTCTTTTTTTCTCTTCTTATTTTTTTCGTCCCTCTCCTCCTTCCGTTCGTCCTTTTCTCTTTTATTAATTTCAATAGAACAAAGATATCTTTTTTAATTATTTTTTTTATGTTTATAATAATTTATATGACCTCTCCCCCTTTCACCTCTGTAAATTCCTCTGTAACGCATTTCCACCCCAAAACCACTCCTGTTACCTTGTATCTGACCCACTTTTAACATGGAGTGTACACATGCAGGCGCATGGGGATGAGATAGAATATATTTGATGAAAACAAAGGATAGATTGTATACCTCTGATATACTGAGACGGGTATGCATGTACCAATCGATGAAAATCATCTCATGAAAAAAACACTGAGATGAAGCTTGGGTGTGAATTCTTTGGTTTTCATCAGTAATATACAAGATAGGAGAAATGTATTATGAAATTGCGATGGTTGTGTGTTTTTCTGCTTCTATTCCTGATAAGTGGGAGTAGTATTGCCTCTGCTGAAGAAAATACTCAAGGTGAAAGTATCTGTGATAACAAGCATGCGATGAATTCAGAGTTGTGTGGAGAAACAATATCCACATCTACTTTTTTTCAGCGCTGCGTAGAAGATCCTAGATTTTGCAGCCCAGGAGATCTGGGAAAAATACCAGAAGTAAGTAAGGATACCACTGAGCAGTCACGTACGGCTTCTGATGCAGGTATAGAAGTAACTCAGGAAGAAGATTTAACCGAATCAGATGTAGCAACCGAGGATACATATGTTGCATGTGAAGATCCAACTTTGGTTCGTGATGAGATTCTTACTGTGCTTGGGCCTCTGTATCAGGAAGCAAGCTTCACCACGGTATGGGAGTTTGAGGGCACCATGGACGATGTCATGTGGGACACATTCTGGGGTACCTTCTTGGGAGCCTTTTTGGGAGGACTTCTTGGAGGACTTGATGATGAAACACTCATGAGCCTCGATGAAATCCTCTCAAGTGAGGAGCTTTGGGCGATGTTTGACGAGATCGATGAGGAGGCGGCAGCTGAGATTCTTGAACCATGGGAGGACTACGTTACTCCTATGGTCGAAAATGATGCTTTCTGGGTGGCATTCGAAGAGGCATTTGGAGTGGCGTTTGAAGAAGCATATCTAGAAGCGAGACCCGAAAGCAGCGCTTTCTGGGAGACATTCGAGGAAACAGAGATGGACATTGCACTCACCGATGATACCCAAAACATCACTGATGAGGCTATCGACGACCTATCTTATGTAGCTTATAATGCGGCTTATGAAGCAGCGTATGATGCAGGCATGGAAGTAGCTCAGGAAGCAAATTGGATGGTTGCGGATGTTGCTGTGCGCGACGTCTTCAAAGCAGCATATGATGCATGTGGAGATCCAGACATAGCTCTTGGGGTGACACTTCAGCTGCTTGACATTGTGTATCAGGAAGGAATCTGTATTGTTGGATTTTCAAACACCATAGAGATGGCGACGGAATAGTAATCTCAAGCGACCTATAATCTCCCTTTTTTTCCTCATCTCCCTATGGCCGATGCCGTGCGTCATTCAGCAGTGGAGATGTATTTTCTATTTCCCACTACACCCAGGTAAAGAGAGAGGAGTACCTCATCCACCATTACAGATAAAGACCAAGATCACATGATGGATTCTTTTCGGCGTTCCATGTGTCTGGATACACAAAGAAAAGACTCATGGTCTATGGTCTACAAGAATCTATGATAGTGTACTCTGTATCTGGAATCTCTGTGTACCATGAGAGATGAAACAGAATATATTCGATGAAAGCAAAGAGATAGACTATATACCCATGACAACCTGGATTGGTATGCATGTTCCAAGAAATAAAAAATATTTCATGGAGAAATGCTGAAATAAAGTTGGGCTGTGAGTTTCTTGGTTTTCATTGAGAGTATATAAGACAGGAGAAATAAATTATGAAATTGCGATGGTTAGGCATTTTTCTGCTTGTGTGCCTGATGAGTGTAAGTTGTATTGCTGAGGATCCTAGTGCACCTTCTGCATCAAACAATATATGCGATAATAAGCATGCTGTGAACTCTGAGTTATGTGGAGAAACACTATCTACAGCTGATTTCTTTCAGCGCTGTATAGATGATCCTAGATATTGCAGCCCAGGAGATTGGGGATATGTGCAAAAAGTAGCTCAGGACACAACAACAGAGGATACAGTAGTAGCTGCAGAGGTCGTAGAAGATACCGATGATGAGGCTGATGCAGTTGTGGAGGTTATTCCCACTGTAGTTCCTACTGTAGTTTCAAAACCAGTCTCTAGTACAGTTTCTGATGTAGCTGGAAACAAAAGTTTAGATGCTACTTTTGCGATGAAATTAGCGATGCTTCAGGGTCTGTTGCAGAAAGGTGATTTGAGTGCGAAAGAGTTGAAAGACACAGCCTTTTGGGAGGCATTCTGGACAGACTCAAAGGATAACTTCTGGGAACAGTTCTGGAAGGTAGTCGACGATGGTATTCTCTCTGCCAGAGATGAAATTCTCGCAGATAATGCTATTCCCACAAGCAACGGCTTTTGGCTTGTATTCGGTGAATTCAACATTGGTTCCATTCTGGAGTTCAGAGGTAATTATATTAATACCACTCTCGCTGACGGAACCAATGAACTCGTAGCTTATCGTGCGGCTTATGATGCAGGCATGGACGCAGCTGAGGCGATGGACTTTACAGATGTAGATTGGACGGATCCAAATGCAGCTGTGCGCGAAATTTCCGATGCAGCATATGAGGCATCTGGGGATCTGAATATAGCTCGTGCAGCAACTCTCGACTTGCTTCAAACTCTGTATCAGAAAGGAACCTGTGCTTCTGGAGCCACAAACATCATAATGTGGAGAACTGGAGCTATCTCGTGCGGTGAGTTTGGACTTAACTGATGAAATCTCTGTACTCCAGAGTTTCAGAACATAATAACGGCGCTGGCAGATTATTGATCTCAACCAGCCTCTCCCCTTTTTTTTCACCTCTGCAAAACCTGGAATGCTCTATATTTTTCTGATATCTAGAGATATCTGTGATACACACGGTAAAAATTCGAAAATATCGCTACAGAGGTCCCATAAGCTGAGAAAGCATGAAGCGAACACAGAGAAGAACAAGAGGTAGGTTTTTAGCAATCTTGAGAGAGATAAAGAAAGAGATGAACAGAGATAAAAGCAGGAGCAAAAACCATGCCAATGGGCAGGAAAACGATGAGACTGCTCAAAAAGCATGACCGAGCAGGTGTTAGAACAAGGTGTTCTGTTCACAGACGATAATGAGCAAAAGAATTCATTTCATCGCGAGAGAAGATAGTGGTTACACATATAGATAAACATTGGAATATGGTAGGAGTATACTCCGCTACTCACTTTTTTGTGGATTTTGCCTGTGCTTTTCTGATGTTTCGTAGTATTGCAGGAACACCAGAGAGCTATCTATGTGTGTTATTTTATAATTTTTGTGCCTTTGCCATGCAGATGCCTCTTGGCATCATCGCAGACAAAATAAATCGTAACAGCTTTTTTGCGATTTTCGGTTGTGTCCTGGTAGGATTGGCATATGGGTTTGTACATATCCCAATTGCGGCAGTTATTATTATTGGAATTGGCAATGCAATGTTTCACATCGGAGGTGGTATTGATGTTTTAAATATCAGTGATAAAAAACTCGCGCCTCTTGGGATATTTGTAGCACCCGGCGCATTTGGTATTTATTATGGGGCAATGCTTGGAAAAGGGAGTGATCTATCCGCCATTTTTATTCCACTGGCTCTTATTGCTGTTGCAGCTTTGATTTTTATATCATATAGGGCACAAAGAGAAACATATCCTAAAAATGCCACATTTTCGCTGGATGGAATTCATTCTTTGCATATCCCTATCGCCATCTCTTGTCTATTTTGTGTGGTTTTCCTGCGTTCATTTGTGGGACTAGAGCTTGATTTTCCTTGGAAAGGCATCGGTTACTTTGGAACAGTACTTGTTTGTGCCGTTGTTTTTGGTAAAATAATTGGTGGATTCGCAGCAGATAGATTTGGAGTAGCGAAAACATCATTTTTTTCCTTGGGTATTGCCACAACTTTGTTCTTATTCCCAATGATTCCACTGGCAGGAGCTACGGCGGTACTGTTGTTTAACATGACGATGCCTATTACACTTTGGGCTCTCGTAAAAACATTGCCTGGGGCAAAGGGATTCGCATTCGGTTTGTTGACGTTTGGGCTCTTTCTTGGATTTTTACCAAAATATCTGAATGTTGAAATATTGACAGAGACATCATTTTTGGTTGCAGTTCTTGCTGCCGGATCACTGGTCCTTTTGTTGGTTGGAATAAGAATGGCAAAACTATGACCAAGATACTCCTTCTTTCTTTAGCGTTTTCCCTTGTTCTGACCATTACACTAGAGATCATTTTTTTTCTGCTCACCAAAAAACGCAATAAAAAGGACTTGCTTCTCCTCCTTCTGGTCAATGTTCTAACAAATCCCATCGTGGTACTGTCATTTTGGTTGATGACATCGTATACGGATTGGATTAGTTATATCAATACAGATTGGAATAGATATATAATATTGATACCACTTGAGTTATTTGCCGTGTTGACCGAGGGTTATTACTATAAAAAGTACGGTTGCGATTTTCGCCGCCCATACCTTTTCTCACTCACTGCAAATATGTTTTCATTTTGGTCTGGTGTGGTGATTCAACAGTTAGTTTAGGAGAGGATTACATGTTTACACGCCTTTTTGTAATTATAGTTCTAGGCTTCTTTTTGATGCCTACTCTTGTCGCATATGCCGATATTATTGTAGAGCCTGAGAATGGTTTTTATGCACGATATGCAAGCAATATTGTATATCTAGGTCGCAGCTTTGTCGCAAACGGCGAAGATGGAAGCGTAGCTATACAATATGAGCCCGGGTCACATGATACTGCCGAGCTCAAAAACGGTGAAGTCGTGTATATACAGTATTCTTGCCTCTACGAGGGGGAGTTCTGGGGTTTCACATTTGAGTACTCAGGCTGGGTGAAGCTGGAAGAGATGTTGGTTTTGTACGACTATGTCGCTTTTGCAGAAGAGCATCTGAATGAATTTTACCCCTATAACGGAGATTACACAGAGATAAAAGAGACTCGATCAGCCATTGCATGGCCGTGGCCTGGAGCTGGCGAACTGCTGTGGACTGTCGAGGATTTAGATACAACTCATTTTTACGTTACTTACGCCTATAAGGACGAACAAGGTCGTGAATGGGGATTTGTACCATATTTATACGGAAGCAGAAACATATGGGTTTGCCTGAGCGACCCACAGAACCGCGACCTGCCCGCATTCAATCCAGCACCAGAACCAGATGTATGGGTGTCAGAGACCGTGCATGTTGATATTAAGCACTATGCATCAGAAAATGAGTTTTCGGTAGTCATTGTTATTATTGGCTTAGTGACAGTGTTGGTTGCAGGTACAGCAGTGTTGATACGGGTGTTTTGGAAGCCAAATAAAACGAATCTGGAGGAAAAAATGATTAATCGACTTTTAATTGTTTTCACGTTTGTATTTCTTTTGATTGTGCCACTTGCCACACACGCCGATGTGGTTTTTGGGAATGAGTTTTTTTATGAGAATAGAGATAGAACAGAATCAATACGCGAAAACTCTTATGGCGAGAGGTTTATTGTCAACAGTCCATCTGGCTATGTTATTCCAAAAGAAGAACCGGGTTCAAAAAAAGGGGTGCCAACAGGATTTGGTTACAGAGGCAGTGGGGATGAAGAGGCTTTGGAACCAGAAGGACCTGTTTTTGTTTTTCAAAATGGTGAAACTGTTAGAATAGAAGCTATATTCCTTCACAACGGAGAATATTGGGGTGTTATGTCACCCAGTCATGTGTATCAACCTCCTGGTTGGGTTCCAATGGACGAACTTCTAATGATATATGATCCTTCAGACTTTGAATTAGAGAACAAAGATACATTTTATCCGTACACCGGCAGTTATGATGCGGTTTTATCAGCGAACAAGTTGGTTTTATGGGAATGGCCTGGTTCTGACAGAGAGAAGAGAGTTATAGAAAATAAAGATACTATTTCCAACTGTGCAGATGTTTTGTATGCTTACAAGGACGAAGAAGGCCGTGAATGGGGTAAAACAACGTATATGGGAGGATGGATCTGTCTCAGCGACCCTGAAAACAACAAGATTCCCGTTTTTTACCCAGCTTCAGAGCCAACAAAATGGTTGCCTGAGGATAAGCCTGATGATAAAAATAGCTGGTCAATTCATGATTTTAGGGATACTCTCCAAAAGATCCTCCAAAAAATCTCATGAAGCAAGACTCAGATGATATATGATGCAGGTATGGGAGTAGATGAGGCCATACAACACACTTATGGTACCCATGCCTACGAAGATTAACAGCCGTATGGGGGTTTGTACTGTATCTTTGATAAAAAAACAAAAACTGAGGAAAAAATGATGAAGCCATTCTCTATTGTTCTCACACTTGTGATTCTACTTGTTTTGACTTCGCCACTCACAGCATCCGCCGATGTGGTTGTAGGATATGGGCCAGTAAACGAGCTCCCAACACTCATGGGTATCATTGTTTTAGTGGCAGTGTTGATTGTGGGTACGGCGGTGTTGATAAGGCTGCTTTGGAAACCGAAAAAAATGAAGATGGAGGAGAGAAAATGATGAAACCCTTCTATATTGTTCTCATATCTGTGGCTCTTTTGATCTTGCCACTTGCCGCACATGCAGATGTGATTCTTGATGATGAATTTTTCTATCAAAATAAATATAATATCGAACCAATAGGAGAAAACTCTTATGGAAAAGAGTTTATTGTCAACAGCCCATCTGGCTATATTATTCCAAAAGAAGAACCAGGTTCAAAAAAAGGGGTACCAACAGGATCAGGTTATAGAAGCAGCTTTGGATATGAAGAGATGAAAGAGCCAAAATATCCAGTATTTGTTTTTAAAAACGGTGAACTTTTGTATATAGAAGCAACGCTCCTCCACAACAGAGAGTATTGGGGTGTTATCTCGCCAAATGATATGGAACAATCCTCCGGTTTTGTTCTCATGGATGAGCTTTTGATGATATATGACAGTTTAGACTTTGAACAGGAACAGAAAGATAATTTTTATCCATACACCGGTAGTTATGATGTGGTTCTATCGGCTGAAAAGCTGGTTGAGTGGCAATGGCCTGGTTCTGACAGAGAAAAGAGGATTATCGAAAATAAGGATACTATTTCCAAATATGCAGATGTTTTGTATGCTTACAAGGACGAGCAAGGCCGTGAATGGGGAAAAACATCTTATACAGAGCGGTGGATTTGCCTGAGCGAGCCTGAAAACAACAAGATACCCACTTTTTACCAAGCTCCAGAGCCTATAAAGTGGTCGTTTGATACTCTGTATGACTGGTCAGTTCATGATTCAAGGATATACCCTCCACAGAATCCTCCAAGTGATCTGATTGATCAGGCCTCACATTATGTTGCAGGCATGGAAGTAGATTGGACAGATCCACAGGAAGCTGGGCGAGAGATCTCAAGGGCAGTGTATGCTGCATCTGAAAATCCAGATATAGCTCTTGAGATGATTTTGAACCTGCTTGAGAATCTGTATTGAAAGGAATAGTGTCTAAGGGTACCTCTAAAAAATTTCTATGCAGTACTCTTCTCCCTATTCACCCCTCCTTACAGAAGAATTT
>JAITWW010000151.1 GCA_031285085.1 Candidatus Methanofilum arcanum | reverse complement strand
GGAGTTTTATGGCTGGAATTCGTGTGAAAGTTGAACCCGCTACCATAAATTGGGTAACTCCTATCTCTTTTGGGTTCACATTACGAACGAGACCACGAATAACCGTTCCTTCTGGTTGGGATTTATCTAATTCACTGGAGGAGAGAGACAGATCTACATTATTATATCTTTTGTTGAGATATACCTCTAGGGACGCTCTACAAGCAGCGTTGATGGATCTGATGAAGATATCGAAGTGAATATGTTTTGTGATGCATCTAACGACCTCACATCATTGTCAGCCATCACAGCACTACCTCTTGCTCCACAGACAATAATGATCAGACAATATAAGAATACCCTCCATATAGACAGAACAACAGATCAACTTACACAGAGATGAACGTTTTGACAGGGTATTTCATTCACTATACCTGTTCATTTCTCCCTTTTTTACTGTGACTATCATACCTCTTCTGATGCATAATTATGAATAGTGTTGTCTGGTACCAGATACTCGCTGTATAATGCGATGGTACCCACAATGATAGACACAACACATACTGCTGTCCATCCCCATAGAAACTCAACACTACTTCCTGATGCTATATCATAATAAAAAGACAAAATTCCAGAGAATAAAGCAGTTCCTAGCGATGCACCAAAATAAACAGACATCGACACAAATGCTGATGCCAAAGCATGCCATTCTTTTGGAGAGACTGCGATAACTCGCCCACATGCCGGTCCTTGAAATATACCAATAGCTACACCAAGTGTGATTAAACTCAGGATAAACAAGAAAGATATACCACTCTTCCCACTGGCTAGCATCAGAAAACTTACAAACACAATTATGAGTGCTCCTACGCTGGTTACAATACGACCTCCTCGCATATCCATTTCCTTTCCTGCAAATGGACTGATTATTGCAGCAAGGAGTGCAGGAAGAAAGCAATACAAACCAATTGTTGCTGGATCCATATCACGTACTATCTCCATATAAAACGGAAGGAGAAAGATAAAACCAGTAAATATAGCATACCCTGCAGAGAGAGCGAACAGCACTTTCTGTACATTTCTATCATAGATAAGCGCTAGGGGAATAATTGGATCGCTTATGCTCATTTCCCATCTTAGAGTGCAATACCCCATTACAACCGAAAGAGCAGCAAGGGCAACTGATATCCATGGAGCATACACAGCCCATCCATTTACAAACAGCAGGAGAATAGATATGGTTACTGCAATAAAAAGAATACCAATATAATCTATACTCGTTTTTGGGATGTTTTTTGGATCAGGATCGATATATCGCCAGGCTAATAGAGCTGCAACACCTCCAATTGGAACATTTATCAAAAAAATCCAGTGCCATGAGAAAAACTCTACCAATATTCCTCCAACCACAGGACCCAGTGCAAATGCAACAACAGCTGCAGCACCAATCAGACCAAATGCATAACCCATGATCGAGGTAGGTAAACGAAGAGCCATTAGTGCAGGTGCAGCAGCAGCAAGCATACAAGCACCAAACCCCTGAGCAAAACGAGCGGCTACCAATACCCAGATCGTAGGTGCAACTGCACAAATAAGTGATGTTACAGCAAAAATAACAAAGCCAAGAATAAATATGAGCTTCACTCCGTGTTGCTCAATGATCTTTCCCATGGGAAGAATAAATGCACAGATAATGAACAAATAACTAATAAGAACCCATGTAGAGATATCAACTGAAACTCCATAATCTGCAGTTATCGTAGGGAGGGCAATCATTGCAATGGAACCATCAAGTCCATCCATAAAAAACGCCAGGCTTGCGAGCACAAGTATCCAGTTTTTTGCATCTTGTGTAACCATGTATCTCTATAAATAGAAGTACATCATTTATAGGAGTATGGTTAATGCAAGCCAGATACCTGCCCCAACAACGCACCCACAGCTCGTTGCAAGAAGGTTCGTCCCTGCATTTCCAAAATATCCTTTATTTTCAAATATTTGTCCAAATAAGCTATCTAGGTTTGTACCGATAAAGCCACCAAGCATTGCTGCAAAAAAAAGAGGAAGATCAGCAACTCCAAGAAGCACTGCGCCAAATCCAATCAGTGCAGCAGTAATGAGACCAGCTGCTTCTCCGAGCAAGGTAACTCCTCCATTTGTTCCCTTTGGAACCCTTTTCAGGTTTGTAATAAGATATGGAACCTCTCCACACACTCCAATTTCGCCTGCATTTGTGTCTGCTGCAGCTGTTGCAACCCCTCCAAGATATGCTGCAATAAAGATAGGGTGGGGATAAACACCATAACATACTGCTGCAATCGCTGGTGCAAGTCCATTTGAGAACATATTGACATACCCTCGAGCCCCTCCCTTCTCCTGCTCGACTCGAATGCTTCGTTTGTACTCGATATTGTACCGTGTTGCAAACATTGCCAATAAGAAGAAAAGCAGCATGATAAGAAACCACCTCACATCTGCGAACACAATAAGCACAATACCAATGAGAGCTGCTGCAAAAAGTCCGGGAATGTCTGCTGTTTTTAATCGGTATGCAAAGTATGCAAACCCAAATGAGATCACCAGTGCATATGCAATCAACTGCAGATCGATGTTCATATCCAAATCATCAATCAAGAGCATTGCCATTGCAGTTCCAATCAACTCAAGCATATAGGCTTGCGCAGTTCCACCAAAAATAGATCGTAAAAGCACCGCAACAGTTACACCCATTACCGCAGTAAGTCCGGTATAATATCCAGTATAGTACATCAAAGCAAGAGAGAATAAAACACCTGCTATGAAATAAAAAGCATAGCTTATTGGCCTTTCTCCGGTGTAATGAAAGAGGAGCTCACCTGATGTAATGACAAGCAATGTTGCTGAGAGCACATAGAGTGGCATAACGCCAATCATAGCTAGTGTTCCAAGAGTAACAAGTGCCAGTGGAATCGATGGAAACAATGTTTTGTACAGGAGATAACAGCCTAATAAAATAATAATAAGACCAGGAAGCCACGCTGCACTACTACTATAGAGTGGAGATAGAAATGCAAAGAGTATGGAAATAATCCAAGCCAGTATCAGTTTATGCCCATGTTCTGTTATTTTTGTTATCATTACACATCAGACAGTTGATTTGTACTTACAAGGGTTGCGCTTGCTTGTGCAAGATTCAGTAGAATAATAAGGTTCATGCTTCCATAACCCTTTTTTCCTTCTCTTCTTCTCATTTCTCTTCATCTCATAATACCACTGACTGCGATCAAATGTTATCATAGCTTTTGAATAGATCATCAATACGTGACACCACTCTCTTGTGTGAAATATGTTCACCAAACACAATGATGTGGGGTTTGTGTCTTTTCCTGTTCCTTGGTGCAGCATGGATATAAGATCAAAGAGCGTGACAATCATTCCCTTGAGATGAGGAGGTAGATCTGCAAGAAGAGTCATAGTTTTGGTTATGTATCACTCATTTGTCACATTTTACCAAAAAGGAATTCAGAACGTGAATGATAGACTTGCATGTGTATCGAGGTGTTTGTCGTCCATCTTCGGATCTCCAGATCTCTCTTTGAATATATACTACTATACTACATTAATAGCCTACATTAGTAGCAGTTTCAAGCCTATTACCTTATCTATTGCTCTAGTGCCCATGCACCTTCTGTTCCATCCTGATACAAACGCACAACTTCACCAATCACAATGATTGCAGGTGGTCGCATGCCAATATCCAAAGCAATATCAGCGATTGTGTCAAGGGTTGCTGTCGTAACACGCTGGTCTTTTCGAAATCCTCGCTCAATAACTGCAATCTTTGTTTCTTTTTCCATTCCATTTTCTATAAGCAGTTTTGATATAATGTCAATATTTTTGACACCCATAAATATGACAAGCGTGCCTGGAGATCGTGCGAGCCATGCCCAATCAATTGAAGATACCTCTTTTTCAGGATCTTCATGTCCAGTTACAAAGGTTACCTGACTTGCAAAGCTTCGATGAGTAACTGGAATACCAATGCATTCAGGTACAGCAATACCACTTGTCACGCCAGGTACAACTTGTACGGTAATTCCATGTTCACGAAGTCGCTCCATCTCTTCACCACCTCTCCCAAACATGAATGGATCTCCACCTTTAAGACGGACAACCCGCTTGCCTGTTCTGGCTTTTTCAATTAAAAGTGATTCAATTTCAGATTGAGTCATGGTATGGTTCCCACCATACTTTCCAACATCAATACATTCAACATCTGTTGGAAGTGTCTGTAAGATCTCTTCTCCTGGAAGTTGATCATAGAGTATTACCTCAGCGGCATCGATAACCTCACGGGCCTTGAATGTGAGAAGTCCAACTCCTCCAGGACCAGATCCAACAAGATATACTATTCCATTGTTTTTTCCATGCGTCATATGTATCTCATAAAGGGTAGTTGGTAGTAGCACATGATGATTATATTTATAAAATTTAATTTTATGCTTTTAATTCTTTCCGTGCTGCTTCAATAAGTGGTGTTGCACGTTTTTTGAGTTCTCTTCCAATCTCATGGGCCTGATCAAGTGATGAGACTCGTTCTATGATTCGTTCATACTGCGTTCCATCAAGAGAAAGAACCTCTGCCGTCAGGTCTCCGTGTTTGCAGTAAATGCCCTGTGGTGTAAAACAACCCCCACCAATCTCTTCCATCACTACACGCTCGATTGCGGTATCTATGCCAGACTGCTGATCATGGAGCTTTGAGAGAAGAGAGAGATGGGGTGAATTTTCACGGCATACTACTGCAATGGTGCCCTGATTTGGAGAGGGAACAAAAGCTGCGACTTCAAGCCTCTGCCCTGGTATCTGATACCCAAGTCGCACCAGCCCGGCTTCAGCAAGCAGAATCGCATCATATGCTCCGTCTTTGAGTTTTGAGAGTCGGCTATCAACATTTCCCCGAAGAGGGGAGACAGTGATATCATGAATATCAAATATGGGATGTTCACGGTAATATCGAAGCGTTTGAGCACATCTTCGAGTGCTAGAGGTTCCGATGATCTGGATCTCCTGTTCGTTGCATGTGTGAGCTAAAAAATCATAGGGGGGATCTCGAAGCAGTACTGCCACGGTCGTGAGGCCTGGAGGACGAAAACTTGGAATATCTTTCATGCTATGCACAGCACAGTCGATCTTTCCTTCTAAAATGGCATTATCCAACTCTCGTACAAATACACCTTGCCCACCGATCTGATGCAGCCCACATTGCTGCATGATATCACCTTTTGTGGTGATGATCTCTGTTGTGATGGGATAACCAGGATGGCTGTGCCAGATGAGATCACGGACTATCTCTGTTTGCTTCTTTGCAAGTGTGCTCCCCCGTGTTCCCATGCGCAGGGTTTTTGATTGTGATACGTTGTTTTCAGACACAGGTACCCTACTTCAAAGCGGTTTCATATCCTACACATATCTTCTCGATCTCATCTTCTGCATGAGCAAAAGAGAGGAAGTTTGTCTCAAACTGTGAGGGAGGAATGAATATTTCATTTTTGTTCATATGCATATAGAGCTCTAAAAATGCATCGGTATTGCATTCTTTTGCGTCAAAGTAGTTTTGAGGCGCTTTTTCTCGAAAGAAATACTTAAAGAGAGAGCCAATAGAGACGAAAGTCCCTGAGTGGCCTTTGATGTCTGCAATAGTATCTGCAATCACTTGGGTATAGCCAGCAAGTGTTGAGTACATGGTTTCATGTTCAAAGATCCAGTTTAAGGTTGCAATTCCGGCTGCCATGGAGAGAGGGTGGCCATTGAAGGTTCCTGCATTATATACTGGCCCTTGTGGGGAAGTGCACTCCATTATCTCACGTTTTCCTGAAAAAACACCGAGTGGAAGGCCACCCCCAACAATCTTCCCAAGTGTCGTAAGATCGGGACGAATGCCATAGTACCCTTGCGCACCTGAGCGTCCGATACGATATCCGGTAATGACTTCATCAAAGATCAAAAGTACATCATGTGCAGCGGTAATCTCACGAATATCTTTGAGGTATCCAGGTTTTGGAAGAATGGGGCCGATATTTGCCATGATTGGTTCGATGATAAAGGCTGCAATATCTGCATTTTTTGAGAGGAGTGTTTCAAGCTCTTCTGCATCATTATATGCAACAGAGTGTGTATGGGATGCGACATCAGAAAGCACGCCAGCAGAGTCTGGAATACCCATGGTTGTTGCACCAGATCCTGCTTTAATGAGTACCGCATCATGTGCTCCATGAAATCCTCCTGCAACCTTTACAATATCACTTTTTCCGGTGTATCCCCGTGCCAAGCGAAGTGCTGCCATCGTTGCTTCGGATCCAGATGAGCAGAACCGCACCATGTCTATACTGGTATAGTCACGAGTTATCAGTTTTGCAAGTTCGATCTCAAGCTCTGTTGGCGTGCCGTACAGCCATCCTTTTTCAAGTTGTTGTGAGATTGCTTCTTGTATTGTTGGATGTGCATGCCCAAGAAGGAGGGGCCCATATCCAAGGCAGCAATCAAGCAGGGTTTTACCATCAGCAGTTTTAAGATATGCTCCTTTTGCACAGTCCACATAAAATGGATAGGGTTTGATGGCACGTACCGGGCTGCTAACCCCACCAGGAAGAAGGGTCTTTGCGATTTCAAAAAGCTCTTCACTTCGTGTTTTTGCGGGTGTCACCGCTTCATTGGGAGTTGGTATCATGATGTGAGCATCCAGTAATACGTTTTACAACTTCTTCAGCAAAATAGGTGATGATTAGTGATGCACCTGCACGCTTTAAACTGATCAGACTCTCCATGATGACATCCTCCTCTAGCCATCCTTTTTCGCATGCAGCCATGATCATGGCGTACTCTCCAGAGACTTGATATGCCACAACTGGGATATTGAATGCGCAGATATCAGAGATAATATCACCAGACCAGCCTGCTGGTTTAACCATAAGAAAATCTGCACCTTCAAGAGCATCAAGTTCAGACTCACGGTAGGCTTCGTTTCGATTTGCAACTGGCGCTTGGTACCCTTTTCTGTCACCAAATGAGTATCCTGAATCTGCTGCTTCTCTAAATGGGCCATAGAGCGCACTCGCAAATTTTGAGGAGTAGGCCATGATACAGACTTTGGTATATCCTGAGTTGTCTAATGCATCTCGAATAGAGCCTACGACTCCATCAAGCATTGAGGAGGGTGCAACCATATCAGCTCCTGCCTGTGCATGGGAGATGGCGATGGTATTCATCAGGGTGAGGGAGCTATCATTTGCAAGTTCATACTTGTTGTTTGGCTCAGGCTCCAGTATTCCACAGTGCCCGTGTTCGGTGTACTCACATGCACAGAGGTCAGTAATGACGACCATGTTGGGGACGGTTTTTTTCATCTCAAAAACTGCACACTGCACAATACCTTTTGGATCATATGCTGATGTTGCCAAACTATCTTTTTGCTTTGGAATGCCAAAAAGAAGGACCGCACGAATTCCAAGGGAAAAGAGGTTCTCTGCCACTTTTCCTGCCATTGATGCAGGATAACGGTACTGTCCAGGCATTGATGAGATAGGGAGAGGTGCGGTTATTGCCTCATCAAAAAAGAGGGGACAGATGAGATCCTCTTTATGAAGATGTGTTTCCTGCACAAGTGGACGTATGAGATCACGACGGTATCGACGCATTCGTGTTATTGGGAACATACTCATATGTACATGTGCTTTATAGATGATTTTTCTCTCTTTCATCTTAGTAATCTTGCCGATGTACTGAATTCATCCCATGCTCAAAAGCATGTCAAATGAAGGTGTGAATGCTCTCAGTACGTGTTGAAGCAGGAGTGCATACCATGGCCATGCAGCATCTGAGTTCTACATTGTATCTGTAACAGTCATATACTCCTATGTATAACTAATAAGCAGAACGAATCAATGTCAGCCAGTACTGTTATACTGATCTCATATGTTCACTAAAATAAGTATACTTATGAACAAAACATGCTTGTCTTACAGTCATGTGTGAGTCAAAACAAAGCACCATCAATTATATTTTTTGTGTGCGCTTAACAAGAGCTGGCATGTTTCTTCTTAAGGTATATGAATAATACCTTACCATTATAAAAGGTTGGATTAGACAAATGGGCTCCCAATGGACAAAAGATAAAGTCTACATAAAAGCAATGCGAGAAGGATATCGATCTCGCGCTGCTTATAAACTAAAAGAAATTATTTCAAAACACCCTGTGTTGTGGGAGTCTGACAATGTGATAGATCTTGGATGTGCTCCAGGAAGTTGGCTTCAAGTTCTTCGAGAGTCAGTGAGCGGAGATATCATTGGCATTGATTTGAACTATTTTCCTCCAATAGAAGGGGTAACCACAATTATTGGATCATTTACTGACCCGGTGGTCATTGCCAATGTACGTGAAAAGATGCCAGTTGTCAATGTAATCGTATCTGACGCTTCTCCAAAGTTATCTGGTCATAAATCATATGATCAAGCCGTTGCCATTGGACTAAACGAGGATGCTCTTTCATTTGCGATTGAAGTCTTAAAACCCAGTGGCAATATGATCATGAAATCTTTTGAAGGGGAAGATTTTCCCTTTATCTTCAAAAAGATGCAAAAACACTTCTTTTCTGTAAAAGCATACAAGACGAAGGCTTCTCGCAAAGGAAGCACTGAGATCTATATTATCGCAAAGAAGTTTAAAGGAAAAGAGTTCAAGCTCGATGATGAAGAACAGGAGGAGGAATGGTAGAGTACGACTCATATCATCGTCCAGTAACGAATTTACGCATTAGTATTACTTCGAGCTGTAACCTTTCCTGTATGTATTGCCACCGCGAAGGGGAAAGACTGGAATCTGACCCTCATTACACTGGAAAAAAATCAATCTCATTTGATGATGTAAAGGCACTTATTGAAATCGCCCCTGAGCTTGGCATTCGCAGTCTCAAGTTTACCGGTGGAGAACCTCTTCTTCGTTCTGGTTTTATTGATATGGTTCGGTTGGTTCCACCAACTATTGAGTGTTCAGTAACTACAAATGGGATATTGCTTCCTAAACTTGCAAATGACTTGTACAATGCTGGTCTTTCTCGTGTTAATATTAGTGTTGATAGCTTAAATCGAGAGAACTACGTTCGAATAACAGGACGAGACCTTCTTGACTCTGCTCTTGAAGGAATTGAAGCAGCACTTGCAGCAAATCTGACACCGGTGAAACTAAATTTTGTACTATTAAAGGGGTATAATGAGGACGAAGTAGATGATTTCATCTCATTTGTTGCACAGCATCGTGCCAAAGGCCAGCTTTTGATCTTGCAGATTATTGAGCTGATGAATTTTACGAATATCCCCTACCATGCTAATGTAACCGCTCTTGAGGAGCGGATTGCACAGGGAGCTACTAAGGTGATACAACGGCGCATGCATGGAAGAAAGAAATATCTGTACCATGGAGCAGAGATAGAGTTTGTGCGTCCTGTGCATAATACTCATTTTTGTGCGTCCTGTACCCGTCTTCGGGTTACCTCTGATGGAAAACTAAAACCTTGCCTGCTTCGCACTGATAACCTTGTTTCCATTGATGGAGCCAGAGGTGATGCACTTCTCGAAAAGATCAAAGAAGCAACATGCCGCCGTGCCCCTTTTTACTCATAACTTCTTTTATACTTCCTTTATAATACCCCTTTCGTGCTTGGTATTCGGGCATCAACAATCTGCACGGCACGTGAAAGAGAGATCCCACATGCTTTAAACAAAGCCTCTGTTTTGTGATGTTCATTCTCTCCAGAGACTGACATGTGCATGGTAATATGTGCATGTGTTGAAAAACTCTCAAAGAAATGCTTTACAAGAGATGGCTCGATTCCTCCTTCAAGAAGATAGGTAAATCTCCCGTCAAATACAAAATAGGACCTGCCACCAACATCCACACAGACATCTGCTTTTGCCTCATCCATTGGAATGACGCCGTGCCCAAAACGTGCAATTCCACTTCCATCTCCGAGAGCTTGTAAAAACGCTGATCCAAGCACAACACCTACATCTTCTATCATATGATGTGGCCCCATGTTTGTATCACCCGTAGCCTGGATCATGAGATCAAATCTGCCATGATATGCCCATGAGGTGAGCATATGATCAAGAAAAAGAACCTCTGTATGAATATCAGTCTTGCCAGTGCCATCTAGATTTAGTGAAAGAGAAATCTGTGTCTCTTTTGTTTCTCGAACAAGATCTTTTGTACGCATATTCCTTATATCCTTCCTACTATTTCCATTGTCTGTTCAAATGATAAGATTCCTGAGTAAAGTGCTGAGCCAAGCACGATGGTGTGGACATCATATGCTGCAAGGGTGTGCACATCAGCAAGAGTTGTAATACCTCCAGATACAATGAGTGGAAGATCTGTGTGTGCCATGAGTTTTTGTACCGGCTCAAAGTTCACACCCTGGCATAAGCCTTCCACATCTACATTTGTGTACAAAAGCATCCCTGCACCTTTTTCTTCAAATATTTTTGCCCATTCATATACATCCCCAACATCACGCACCCACCCATCTACAACAACTCTATTGTCTTTTGCATCGATTCCGGCGATGATTCGTTCCTTTCCAAACTCATGGGAGAGTTGTGTTACTACTTTCGGCTCTGCAACAGCATATGTACTCATAATAATACGGTCCACCCCAAGTTCCAGCCACCCTATGGCATCTTCAATAGAACGAATGCCACCACCAAGTTGAACTGTGGAGTCACAGCTATCAATGATCTCTGCAATTTTTGCAGTATTTACATTTGCATCTCCAAATGCTCCATCAAGGTTTACAATATGGATACCATCTGCTCCACGCTCCACCCATTGCATTGCAGAGACAATGGGATCTCCATACTCCTTTTTCGTTGCACGGTCTCCTTGCACAAGTTGCACACACTGACCATGCAGTATATCAACAGCCGGGAATACAAACATCAGTACTAGCTTAGAGACATAAGAAAAAGGAGTTATCTTTCTTACCTTCCATGAGAGAAAATATAACAGAACTCTCTGCATGAGATTGAAGCAGACCATTACTTTCATTACCTATCTCGTGATACAAGTACTACGAAGATCATGAAAACACAGATCACAGACCTGTTTGGCCTTAAAATATACTCAGAGAATGGGATGTATGTTGGTGAGATCGAAGATATCTTTTTAGATATTGACTCTAAACGTATTGAATCATTGGCTGTTGGAAATTTAGCACCTGGCATTGGCGAGCTTGGCACCCATCGTGGCGTGAAAATACCATTTCGTCTTGTGAAGAGCGTCTCTGATGTTGTTGTTATTCGCCACATTCATCAGTTATTTCATGGTGAAGATGAGCTTTAATAGCTCATTCAAACACCTAACAGACAATACAATATCATGAAAGAGCGGGAGGTATATGCATCGCTTCGTGTGCTCTCTCCTATTATTATCAGAATAGATGGCAGATCTTTCCATACACTAACTGACAGGTTTATTCGCCCATTTGACGAGCATTTTGCAACTGTGATGGCAGAGGTTTCAAGGGATCTCCTTGAGAGAAGTGATCTTGGGCCTCGATTTGCATATACCTTTTCTGATGAAATAAACCTTTACTTTGATGAAATTCCATTTAGTGGTCGTATTGAAAAATTAGACTCGGTTGTTGCATCATATGCAGCAAGTGCATTTACCCTTCGTTGTCCAAATTCTCATCCAATAGCCTTTGATTCTCGAGTTATTCCAATAACAGAAGATATCGTGTGTTCTTATCTTCTCTGGAGACAGCAGGAAGCCTGGAGAAATCACAATAATGCCTATAGTCAGCATGTCCTGCGTGAGAACGGTCTCTTACCTGATGAGATTTCTCTGTATCTGCATGGGAAGTGCAGAAAAGATCTGCATGAGATCTGCTTTACTCACGGGATTAATCTTGCAAAGACTCCTGCATGGCAGCGTCGAGGTGTGCTCATCTATAAGAAAACCATTGAAAAAGAGGCATATGATCCAAGAAATGGTGCTCGCGGGGTAACATATCGCAAAAAAGTTGTCATTGATCGTGATATTCCCCTCTTTTCAACTCAGGAAGGAGAGGAACTTATTCATGGTATCTGTGGTTTGTGAGAACCAGCAGTGATAATGCATACTGCATGGAAAGAAACATGGTAAACCCTATTAAAATCCTTGATTCAGAGACAGTTAATCAGATCGCAGCAGGAGAGGTTATCGAACGTCCGGCATCGATTGTAAAGGAACTTGTTGAGAATAGTATCGATGCACAGGCAAGGTACATTACAATATCTGTCACTACAAATAAGGATTATATTACCTCAATTACAGTTACAGATGATGGAACTGGCATCTCAGATGAGGATCTTCCCCTTGCATTTACCACCCATGCAACAAGCAAGATCAACTCTGCATCTGATATAAGTTCCTGCACTTCCCTTGGGTTTCGGGGGGAGGCACTTGCCTCTATTGCCTCTATTGCATATGTCACATTGACAACATGCCATGAGCAAAGTGAGAGCGGAAGACGTGTTGTTATAAGTGGAGGTGAGTTTCTTGAATCAACTCCTATCGGAGCTGCAAAGGGAACATCTGTCTGTGTTGAACAGATTTTTTTTAATGCTCCGGTGAGGCGTAAGTTTCTAAAAAGCCGCACAACTGAGCTAGCTTGGATGTATGATACTGTTGAGGCGTTTTGCTTGCATTTTCCGCATCTTTTTTTTCGCTATATGGTAAATCAGCAGGAACGTATCTCCACACATGGACGCACGAGCCTTCGTGAGGTTATGCAGACCCTTGGTTTTGATGATACGATGCTCCCTCTTCTTGATGAGGAGAGTAGTTTTCCAGCACTCTCATTTTCTGGGTATATCTCAAAATGGGACCGCACATATCAAGCAGCACATAAGATATTTCTATCGGTGAATGGGAGGAGGATTGTGTCTACGCCATTGATCTCAGCAATTCGCGAAGGATATGCTGATCTCATCGGAAAAAAGGAGTTTCCATCTGCTGTTATTCATATCACTATTGATCCAGGTGAGATTGATCCAAATGTGCATCCCGCAAAGCGTGAGATTCGATTTGCTGACGAAACTGCGGTGAGAAAAAGGCTTACATCTGTAGTTTCATCATCTCTGGTGTTTTCTTCTGTATTTGCAGATAAGTCTCTTCCTGTTGTGCAGGAGCCACTCATGGAGCTTTCTGTTGCATCAGAGAGAAATGAACCAGGTTCTATTCATGAGAAAGGAGAAGATGTACATGAGCCTCCTCTTTATCCATCCTCTTCTTCTCCTTCTTTGTTTGTTGCAGAAGCAGCTCAGCCAATATATACTCCACGTCTCCAAAAGCAAGCAGGGTACAGACTTCGTCAGACAAAGCTTACTCAGACTGTTTTTGAGCCAGAGGATGCAACTGTTTCTCCCATCTTACATCCAGATATCTTTGAGTTGATATATGTAGGTCAGATCGATTGTACCTTTCTGATAGCTCAGGTTCCTTTGGAGAATGGAGGGATGGTTCTTATCGATCAGCACGCAGCCCATGAACGAATTCGATATGATCAGATCATGATGCAGCGAAAGCAGGGTATTGGATCACAGGAACTTCTTGAGCCAGTTATCTTGTCATTAACTCCTCTTGCACATGCAAAACTTCTTGATTTTCTTCCTTTATTTCATGAAATGGGTTTTATGCTTGAGCCATTTGGACGAGATAGTGTTCGCATTAGTGGTGTTCCTGTTACATGTGGACATATTGAAAAACCATCTGTTGTGCAGGAGATTGTATGTGCTGCTCTTGATTATCAGGATTATGAACGTGCAGCAGATGCGGTTGTGAAACAAATGGCGTGCCATCACTCAATCCGAGCAAATATGCCTCTCACATGTGAGCGAGGAACGGAGTTGTTGCAACAGCTTGCACAGACCCATGAGCCAAGAACCTGCCCCCATGGTCGTCCTGTGATGGTTCATTTTTCAATGGAAAAGTTAGCAGGGTTGTTTAAGCGAACATAAGGGGTAGTTTATTTTTGTTATTTTTAAAATATTTTAAGTATTTATATGTAAATATTTACTCAGATGGATGAATGAAAGGAGAGATTACCATGTCAGATCAAGAAAAGTTTGAGGGATTCAAACAGCAGCTCATAGATGAGAACGAGCAGAAGTATGGTGCTGAAGTACGCCAAAAGTACGGTGATAAAGTTGTGGATGAATCAAATGCACATCTGAAAGCCTTAAGCAAAGAGCAGTACAATGAAGGAAAACGGTTATGCCTTTTATTAGAAGAGACATTACTGTCTGCTTTTGCAACTGGTGACCCTGCCGGAGAATTGGCACAAAAAGCCTGTGATTTACACCGGAAATGGCTGTGCGTTTTCTATCCTAAGTACAGTAAGGAATATCACAAAGGGCTGGCAGAAATGTATGTCGCCGATGATCGTTTCCGCGC
>JAITWW010000103.1 GCA_031285085.1 Candidatus Methanofilum arcanum | reverse complement strand
TGAAATCTATGATCAGAGGCTCAGGATCAATGCTGTATGAGATCTAACAATTCACGAACCTCATGCTCATTTTTTGGCAAAATATGGAGGTTAATGTACCTTTCACCGCCATTGAGCTTCCGTTTGAGCATCAAATCACTCATTATTGGGTTTATGTGATCGTATGTCGTGTAAGATTTGCTACGACACAACCTGCAGCGCTACTATAGTAACAAGGAGAAAACAACGTCCAAATTGCACTTCTTAATTTTGTGTCATAGTACATTTACCACCTTATTTCGTAAGATCGTAACTTAACCCAATCAATGTGAACATACTTTCTTTTGGGTACGTGCCATCGAGTAATATGGTAATCCAATGTTCTTTGTTCATATGATAGGCCGGTAAAATACCTCCCTCGTTTCGCAGTGAGCCAATCAAAACAGGATCACACTTCACAAGAAGTATATCTATCAGCTTGTTACCACCAAGTCCCAATTTATCCTCAGTAATATCCACGATTGCACCAAACCATTTACGATTGGTTTTATGCCGAAAAATAGCATAATTTGGAGTTCTCACCCATGGATAATCAGGTTCAATATGGTATTTGTCCTTCACATATGCAAAGATTTCTTCACGGCTTATCATAACACCCTATCTTCGTACAAACATGTAGGTAAATATCCTCGTGGGTTCATTTAAAAACCGTTGGCATTAAACCCCGTACCTCTTTTCCTGTCTTTTCAATAAGATGTTCCTCATCAGCCTTTGTCCGTGCCGTAAAAACTGGCTTATTGACACTGTTTTCCAAAAGCCAATCTCGTGCAAAACGCCCATCCTCGATCTCATGCAAGATCTCATGCATGGCAGAGTGTGCTTCCTCCGAAATAACTCGTGGACCTCTTGTTACATCGCCATAATGAGCAGTATTACTCACCGAACGCCGAAGTTTCGTTAAACCACCTTCATAGATAAGATCAATGGTAAGTTTTGTCTCGTGAAGCACCTCAAAATATGCCATCTCAGGATCATACCCATGCGCAACCAGCGTCTCAAACGCTGCTTTGATAAGCGAAGAAAACCCCCCGCACAGCACCACCTGTTCACCAAAGAGATCCGTGACTGTCTCCTCACGAAAACTCGTCTCAAGAACAACTGTTCGCGTTGCACCAATCGCCTGAGCATATGCTAATGCAATATCTCGTGCCTTTCCCGTCTTATCCTGGTGCACCGCAATTAATGCAGGAAGCCCGCTTCCTTCCTCATATACGCTCCGCACTCGAATTCCTGGCCCCTTTGGAGCTACAAGGGCCACATCAATATCTGGTGGGGGAACAATCTGACCAAAACATATGCTAAATCCATGGGAGAAGAGGAGTGTTGCACCCTTTTTCATATGGGGAAGTATCTCAGCTTTGTACACCTCTCCATGAGTTTCATCTGGCAGAAGCACCATAATGATATCAGCCTGCAAGACCGCTTCAGAGATCGAGTACACCGAAAATCCATCTGCTATCGCTCGGTCAAAACTAGGCCCTTCACGAACCCCAATATGCACAGAAGCTCCACTATCTCGAAGATTAAGCGCCTGCCCTCTCCCTTGTGACCCATATCCAAGAACTGTAATTTGTTTTGATTGAAGAAGGCTTGGATCTGCATCTTTTTCATAATATCGTGGAAGTGTCATAGTAGTCATATTGTTTTTCGTTGTATAAATTCTACGTGGTATGACGTATGAACCCGGAAAATAGAGAGTGTTCATGAAAGATGGCTTGTATAATATCGAGACCGAAAAGGTTCTCACATATACCAGCCAGAATGGGTCTCACCTCATGGGAGAAGAGTTGTATGTCCTCGATGTTGCAGGCAACTGGTCGAGCAGAGGCTCAGATCTCATATGTGTGTTTGCTCGTTCCGAGTTGGATCTCATTCCTGCCTTCTGTAATAAGGTAACAGCCTCATCAACGCTTCGATCCATCACAACGGAACAGATCCAGAGCATTGGCTCTGCCACAGCGGTTGGCTCAACTCCGGCGGCATTAAACTATGAAATCGTGGTCACACCGGATGGGGCTGGCTATGCACATGGGATTGTGTCGACGGTGTTTACAGTGAGCGTGATGGAAGGACGGATACCAGAAATGTGGGAGGAAGAAAGAAATCCAATGGCGGGTCTTCTTGCGATGGGATATCAGTGGGTTCGGGGCACTGGATTCGGTGGTTCATGGTGGGAGTTGTATGACGCAGGAGGGAATCAAGTGATGGGATTCCAGAGAGGAGTTTCTGGATCTGATGGGGTTATAGTGTGGTATGACAATGTGGATTATTCTGCATCATTGGCCACTCTTGATGGTGATATTGTGCTCTGGGAGAATGGCATAGTCGGTGGCAAGCTCCTCCCTCCTGAGGTGCAGATCACGGTCAACGGAGGGGATGGCAGTGGTCCATTCACGCTTACGTATCAGGGTGCAACATACACTATCAATCCGTGGGATGCTCAGGAGGCAACGGCTATCGTCATGACAAGGCCACATATCATCGTTCACCTTGAGAACTATGACGAACTTGCTGCAACCCTCACCACGATCGATACCACGACGGTATCCGGTGGTATTACCCAATTCACGAAAGAGTTTCATTATCAATCAGGCATTGACTGCGAGGGATGTTAAATTCCCTTTTTTTGAAAAAAACGCGGTACATGATTCGTACTCCCAGGCAAAAGATCTTCTACCACTTTTGGCAGCAAAGTCCAAGATCATACTCAAAAATGAGGTAGTAAAATGAAAAAACTGGCAGAAGAGGATGCATGTATTGGGACAGCAGTCAGAACATTGAAAATCATGAGTGCGGATGAAAATGCAATATATGAGGAGAAATCACGACATAAGTTCCTATGGGATCAGGAAGTCAGGAAGAGAAAGGCAGAAGAAAGAGGAAGAGAAGAAGGAATTGAAATAGGGGAGAAAAAAGGTTCCATAAAAACTGCAAAGGCAATGATCGAAGCAGGTGTGTATCACAATCTTTGGGGTAGACTATGAATCGCATGAATTACGCACCTTTTCTGCCAACGACATATTTGTCGGTTTTGGGATCATAGAGGCTGGTTGCAAAGCAATTGTCAGCAATCAAATGAACTACGCTGCATAAGAGCAACAACTTCCATTTGTCTCTGCCTCGAAATGTGGGATGCACCCATTTATTCCTTGGACGGTGCAGTCACTATTACATACACAACTTTAATTGTTGAGGTGAGGAACCACGGCTGCAAGGTAAAAACTACGTTTAAAGCGTGAGACTAATTAATCACATTATTTTGATATAAATAATGTCATTATTGTATATGTGTAACCATATATTTATTAATCGAGATCCGACACAGAAATGCCAATAGCATTACAAACTTCCACTGGATCCATACCAGCAGCAACCATCTTTCTAGCTGCTTCAACCCTACCTTCAGCCCTACCTTCAACCACGCCCTTCTTCCTAGCAGCTTCTTCATTTGATATCTGGTCACGAAGAAATGCCTCTCTAGCATGGTACCTTTCTCTCTCCTCTTTGTTCCGTGCAACCTCTTCTACAATCGTATAGGCCTTACAGATAGCAGGATCTCGTTTTGCAATGATTTTCATTTCAGATGTTGATTGTGCGTTCATAAACATACCCCACAGCGTTAACGTGTTAGCTTCATCAAGATGTGATGATTTTCTCAGTTTCTCCAGTTCAATGAAATGTAATTCCATCATTCCATCAGGCATTTGGTCATTCCGTCTTTTTTCTTTGAACACATAAACATTATGCCAATATTCAGCAGGGAATTTAGTTCGACCCTCACAGAGGATGTTTATGACAATAGCTCTCTTTAAATCGTCATATACACCTCCCTTTCCAATTTGTGAATGGTACAGTTTTGACAAATAATATTGTGTTCTTTTCATGAAATGATCGCGATAATAAACTTGCATTTCGACATTTACATGACTACCATTATCGAGAATCGCACGAATATCCAAAACACTCTCCTTATCCGTATCAATTTGTCGAGGAAATATCGGATTTTGAACAGAGGCAGATACAACACGAACATCAAGAACTGCGCTTAACAAAGAGCACAGTGGGAGTTGGGTGTCAGTGTTTCCAAATATACGTTTGAACATGAAATCATTTTGTGCCGATAGGAAATGTTCGTCCTCAATGCCTTCAATATCCATGATATAAAACATGTGAGATGTAGGGACATAAGGGTTTTGCAGTAGCTGTTCATCCCTGCAATTATGTATCGGTGGGATCAGCTACCTCTAAAAAATGTAGCAAGTTCAATTTATTCCAGGTGTATCACAATTTTTGGGGTAGACTATGAATCGCATGAATTACGCACCTTTTCTGCCAACGACATATTTGTCGGTTTTGGGATCATAGAGGCTGGTTGCAAAGCAACTGTCAGCAATCAAATGAAGTACGCTGCATAAGAGCAACAACTTCCATTTGTCTCCACCCCGAAATGTGGGATGCACCCTCGAAGCAGGGATGAGCGTTGAAGCGGTTTGTAAAGCAACTGCTCTGAGTCCAGAGGATCTCATATAATCCCTCTTCTTCCTACCGAACTGCCGATAGGATAGTGAATAGTTACCAAAAATTACGAGAAGAAGAACTGAAGATTTGAAAAAAAAGATATTTTGTTCTGTGTGGGATCTTACATAATCTTGCCGAGCAGGCGGATTGAGTTGATCATATCTGGTCCGAGTGGGGAACCAAAGATAATCTGAGTGACACCAGATTTTGTAAGGTCTTCACACTTCTGACGGATAACATCAGGTGTTCCTGCAATGGTAAATGCTTCGATCTCTGCATCTCCAACAAGGCCACCAACTGCTCCAAAGTCAAAGCGTGCGAGTGCATCTTTAATCTTTGCAACATTTGCAAGGTCAAGTCCGTGACGGGTTAAAATAGGCTCTGGAGAACCTGCGGCGATAAATGCTGCAACAATCTTTGCTGCATTTCGTGCCTTCTTTTCATCCTGGTCAATGGACATTGCAGTGTATGCACCAATATCAAATTTCTTGAACTTCTTGTCATCAACACCATCGCATCCTTTCTTGATGAGTGGGATTGCCTGAGCGAAGTCTTTTGGATTTGATGCATTAATCAGTGCACCCTCTCCAATCTTTCCTGCAAGTTCGAGAACTTTTGGACCCTGGGCACCGACATAGACGGGGATCTGTTTTTTCTTTGGAGGAAGATCGACACCTGTCAGTTTTGCACCATCATAGTCAAAGAACTCATATGTTCCTGCCTTCTTAACTTCTTCTCCAGTACACAGCTTTTTGATCTGATCTACAGCTTCTTCTAGACGAGCAACTGGCTTTGCTGGATCAATAGAGAGCTTTGGAAGTGTTGAAAGGTCACCAGGTCCAATACCGAGAACTGCACGTCCATCAGATATCTCGTTCAAAGTACACGAAAAAGATGCCATTGCGGCTGGTGTGTCAGTGAAGGCGTTCATGATACCGGGGCCCATCTTAATGGTCTCGGTTTCTGCTGCAATTGCAGCAAGAGTTGGGTAACAGTGGCGGTTGTTGTAGTGGTTCGTAATCCAAGCGTAGTCGATATCTTTCTGTTCTGCTAATTTTGTGTATGTGACTACTTGCTTGACATTGATGTTTCCTGGTACGAATTCAATTCCATAACTCATAGGTATAATTCACCTCATTTAAACATCATGTTGATGTGATTATAAACGTTTCTATATAATCTCGTAAGTTTTAATTGAATTACTCCATTCTTATAATAATCTCACAATGATTATGCTAAACTCTTTGTATCAGGGTCCATTTTGCTATACAAACAAGTGTTTGAAAGAAAAGAAACGAGAACGCAGCTCTTATTTCACATTATATGAGGAAAACACCCCTATTTTTAGGAGTGTAGCGTTAGGGATAAAATCTGTTCCTTCATAGCTCGTGCTGCAGCGCTGATATCTGGAGCACTGACAATAGCAGAGATGACTGCAATACCACTTGCTCCTGCATCAAAGAGATGATGCAGGTTTGTATGATTGATCCCGCCAATGCCAATAACAGGGATCTGTACGAGGTGTACAACCTCTGACAACATCCTTAAACCATGACCAGGACCTGCATCAGATTTTGAATTCGTTTCAAAAACCGGACTTACTGCAATGTAGTCAGCACCCTGCCTCTTCGCCTCCTCTGCCTGGGCAATGCTGTGTATTGATATGCCAATAAGAAAAGGGGGAGGTGCAAGACGCCTTGCAACTGCGATGGGAAGATCATCTTGGCCGAGATGAACCCCATCTGCACCTGCCCCTAAGGCAATATCAAGACGATCATTTACGATACTAAGCACACCAGCCCGCCTTGTAACCTCAGCTATCTCTCGTGCGATCTGGAACAGGTCATGTGCAGATCTCGTTTTATCTCTGAGCTGAATGACAGTGGCACCACCACGTACCGCTTGCTCTGCGATCTCACGATGTGTGCGACCATAAGACAACTCCTCATCTGTTACTACATAGAGCGAATAATCCTGCATTGCATCGTTATCCCTCCTGAATCTTTCCCTCTTTGAAAAAGACATCTGATTTCAGATTTGCGAGTGCATCAAACAGATGTGTCTTAAACGATATCGGACCCTGTGCATGCATGGCAGCATGTTCTCCTGCAATACCAAATGCACAAAGTGCTGTCGTTGCTCCTGCAAGGAAATCAGAACTAACTGCTGCACATGATCCAATGAGAGATGAAGCCATGCATCCTGTTCCTGAGATTATTCCCATCTCTATGGCACCATTCTCCACAAGAACAACGCGGTTTGCATCTCCAATGATATCCATTACTCCTGTTATTACAACGATGCTGTCTTTTGCTTCTGCAAGTTGCATCGCAACCTGATCGGGTTGTCCAGAAAAAAACGCTGCATCAACACCTCTCACCTTTGCTTCTGCTCCTGCAAGAGTTCCAATCTCTCCAATATTTCCTTTTATGATCGTGATATGATATGTATCGATAAGTTCTTGTGCAACCTTGGTACGGTACGAAGTTGCTCCTGCTCCAACTGGATCCAAAATGATTGGAATATCATGTCTCTCTGCAGATTTTGCTGCAATATGCATTGATTCTACCTGATAAGCATCAAGTGTTCCAATGTTTAAAACAAGTGCATTTGCACATGCTGTCATGTCAGCAACCTCTTCATGTGCATGAGCCATAACCGGTGATGCACCAATACAGAGCGTGATGTTTGCACAATCATTTACAGTAACGCTGTTTGTGATGTGATGAATAAGGGGGTGATTAGCATGAATCTCTTCAAATATCTTAGTATAGCGCTGCATAGTGCTTACCTTTCATTGTTTTTTTAGATGATTGCTATCTCTATCTGTTCCAATTGACCGCTTTACTCATCAGATGCTTCACGGTTCATTATGATGGCCTGTTTTGGGCATTCATTTGCACATATGCCACATCCTTTGCAGTATATGAGATCAATATTGTACTCTTCATCAATTACCCCGTCTGGGCAGTACATAGCACATATACCACATGCATTGCAGGTTTCCTTATCTACCACAGGACGAAATGTTCTCCAGTTCCCTGTCTTCCCACATGCACCATCTCGTGGTGTTGACATGGCGAGTCTGACTCTATTCATCTGATTACTCATTGATGCACCTCATCAAATGCAAGCATTGCTGCTTCAGTATTTTTTGGATCTGTAAACATCTCCTCAATGGCACTTCGTGCTGAATCTCGTGAGAAAAGACCGATCTTTGCAAGTGCCCCAATGACCGGTGTATTTAATATCGGAGTTCCTGCAACAACAAGCCCAACTTTGAGTGCGATACCAGTTAAGTCTACATAATGAGCTTCGTGTTGTGCAAGATCAAATGGCTTTTGCGAGTTGATAAGCACGGTTCCATCCTCCTTGAGGCCGTCAAAGACATCAACAAGCTCCATGATAGAGGGATCTAGAACAATAATGAGGTCTGGTTTTTTTATCTGTGAATAGATCTTAATTGGATTATCATCGATTCGAATAAATGATACAACTGGAGCGCCACGGCGTTCTGCTCCATAAAATGGGGCTGCTGTTGCATGTTTCCCATCACGAAAAGCTGCAAGTGCAATGAGTTTTGCAGCGGTTACTCCTCCTTGTCCACCTCGAGAGTGAAGGCGTATCTCGTACATTTATACATCACTCCTTGAGATCTCATACCCAGCTTTCGTTTCATCAACGCCAAACCAGACTTCTTTTCCGATTTTTCGCTCTTTGACAAAGGAAGCAATATCAAGATAGGTAACCTCCTGTCCACCAAGTCCTGCAATGATATTATATGATTCAAGGCCTGTTTTCGCACGAATCGTTCCTGCAATAATACCTCCACATCCAAAGGAGTAATCTCTGTCAATGACAACGAGTTCGCGTCCAATAAGGCGATCTGAGAGATCTGGGAATGGTCTAAACCATCGAAGTCTCATTGAACCGACCTTTATTCCTTCTTTTCTCAAGATGTCAACTGCTACTTCTGCTTCTTTTCCAAGGGTTCCCATTGCAATGATGAGTACTTCTGCATCATCACAGAGATATTCGTCAGTCCATGAGTATGTACGACCAAATGCTTTTGCAAACTCACGCTCAGTCTCTTCGATGACAGCACATGAAGCCCGCATGGATCGTTCAATATCGTAGCGAATATGCACATACTGATCTGAGCTTGTTAATGTTCCATATCCATGTGGATCGGTGACATCAATTGCGTGATCAAGCTGGAATGGGGGAATAAATGCCTGAATTTTTTCATCTGATTCGGTAGTGAGTGATTGTGTAATATGGGAAAGGGCAAATCCATCGAGGTTTATCATCACCGGGAGATACACTTGCTTGTCTTCTGCAATACGAAAAGCCATGAGCGTGGTATCATAGGCTTCTTGCACGGTTGAGACATATACCTGCAGCCATCCGGTGTCTCGTGTTTGGAGTGAATCAGTATGCTCTGCCCAGGTATTCCAGCCAGGGCCGAGTGCTCGATTGATATTTGCCATAACGACAGGAAGCCTTGCTCCTGCTGCCCAGTTTATCATCTCATTCATGTAGAGAAGACCATGGGAAGAGGTGGCGGTGAAGGCACGTGCACCCATGATTGAAGCCCCAATACATGCTGCCATGGCTGAGTGCTCACTCTCGACAGGAATGTATTTTGCATCAAGTGCACCACTTTCACAAAAGTTTGCGATCTGTTCTACAACTTCCGTTTGTGGAGTGATGGGATATGCCGCAACGACTTGGACTTTTGCATCTTTTGCTGCTGTAGCAATGGCATTATTTCCAGTAGAGATGGTTGCTTGGTTACTTTCGTTCATGTGCGTTCCTCCGCCTCATTATTTTCTTCTTCACGTGATTCTCTCTCAAGAAGGAGAAGATTATACTCGACGCTTTGTTGTATCCTTGTCAGTACAGCAGGCTCAAGGTTTTTGTATCTTTCCTGAGCATTAATATAATCCTCAATAGGCGTTCTTTTTCGTATTGCAGCAATGGTTGGAGATGAAAGTTTTAGTTTTCCATACTCTCTTTCATACATTGCCCATACACCTGTTTTGACAGCGAGTTTTCCAAGTTCGATTGTTTTTTCACTTGAATAACGCCATCCAGGTGGACACGGTGCAAGGATGTGCATAAACTTCGGACCTTTGATACTGAGCGCTTTTGTAACTTTCGCGTAAATATCCTTTGGATACGATGCACAGGAGGTTGCCATGTATGGGATATTATGTGCTGAGATAATTCGATCAAGATCTTTTTTCAGGTGTGTTTTTCCTGTTGGTGTCGTTGTTGTCTTTGCACCAAGAGGAGTAGAACCAGATCGTTGCATGCCGGTATTTCCGTACGCTTCATTATCATAGCAGATATACAGGAAGTTTGTCTCACGTTCAAGTGCACCGGAAAGTGCTTGAATACCGATGTCAACGGTTCCTCCGTCTCCTGCATACACAATGATGTTTGTGTCTTTTCCTAAGAATTCACATGCTGCTGCTATTCCAGAGGCAACTGCGGCGGATGATCCAAATGCTACATTGTATACCGGTACGCCAAAGGAAGTGTTTGGGTACGCACCCTGTAGTATACTTGTGCAGCAGGCTGGAACGACGAGAACTGTGTTCGGTCCAGCTGCTTTTAGGACATATCTCAAGATAAGTGATGAACTACACCCAGGACATGCCGAGGTGCATTTCTTGAGATATTCAGTTGTTGGTATGCTAGACATCTAAAAAACCTGGAGATAGGTTTGGTATGTCTGATACTAAAACTCATGTTTCATATGAGGGAAAAGAGAGAGTGAGTTTTAATGTCTCCTTATACATGAGAGAGATCTTTTTTTCTCATGATTGCTGCTTGTGAGTATCGAAGTATCGATGCTGCTATTGAAATCTTACATGAAAAAGTATGACATATTTTCATTGAAAATGGATGAGAGGCATTTTATGAGTGTTTGTAAACCTGGCAATGTAGTGATGCATTCAAATATATTATATTTGATTGAGAGCTACTCACCCGACTTCCCTCTCATATCTGCATGAGTTTGAAGCGAAATGCGCGCAGAGGAGATGATCCATTTCTCTTCGTATCTGAATAGTGACGCTGATTTCGATGCAGCATTTGAAGAACTCATTACACATGTGCAGACACGGTATGATGCAGCAATGGAGTACCTGAAAACTGGAAAGAATGCCTGAAATATGAAACCCAAAGTTTTGAAAACAGGTATTGGATAAAACATTGAGAAATTATGTTTTTTTAGATGTTGGAGTATCTAAAACTCAATCCACAATGTACTGACTTTGCAACTCAGCCAAATATTCCAAATTTTATGGCATTCGCAAGCGGATTGCTCATTGATTTTGATAATATCCTTTCAAAGTGTAGTAATGTGCTGTACACTTCAATATATGCTTTATAACTACCGCTGTAAAATAGCCAATATTCCTTACATTCACAGCCCAGTACACTGAAATCATAATAACTTGTCTCAAAGAATGGCACGTAATTCCTCCGATTATCGCTACTGAATACTTCTCGAAATTCGTCAAGATTGGTTGCGCTTGGGATAGTATCGAATGTAAGGTCAGTTTCTTTGTTGAAATCTTCCTCAATGAGATCGTAAAATTCTGCAAGGAATGACTTGTAATTGTTTATAAGCAGGTCTTTTTTTATGGTATAGATTTTTTTAGAACCTGCTTCCCCACTAACATCAAAGTTGTCAAAAAATCCTTTTGAAAAGTTTTCCATGTCAAATTTTCGTCCTTCATGCGGTCTAAACCTATCGTCATGCGGTTCAAAGATAATAGGTATTCCTGCCATTATTCCAGTTCCCATTGTATACCTCCGATATTTGCTTTTTTTATTTGTAGAAAGTATTAGATAGAATTCACCTAATTTTTGATGTTATCTCACGTCAAAGATACTATCTTTAGATTTAATAGGATAGTTGTTCGTATAACTGTATATGCTTAGGAATGCCTAAAATATAAAATGAAGCACTCTGAAACCGAGTATTGCATAAAACGTTGAGAAGTTATGTTCAATATTCCTCTGGTGGATGATGTCATACATACCGCCTGACTTTTTTGCAGTATGCTTCGTATTCCGCTCCATAGTGTTCACCAAGAAACTTTTCTTCCCGCAAGATCTGCCGATGTATTGCCAGAACAAACAATATCCCCATCACTGCTATCACGATATTAGCGTGAATGAAGAAGAGTCCAGTAAGAAACAAGAGAAAACAAACATAGATCGGGTTACGGCTTATCGCGAACATACCACCTGTAATCAGATTACTTGGCTTGTTTGTGTCAATTCCTACACGAAATGAGTCACCAAAGCTGACAAGAGTTAAGATGAAACAAGCAGTGGCAATCAAACACAGTGTCAGCCCGATCCAGCCAAGGTGATCGCCTGTAAAAAGCGGATGGATAAGCACATCCCAAATGGGGAGCCCGAATGTTCCTGCCAGAACGGTATACGCAATGGCAAGCACAAGCGGCACAAGAACAAAGTCGCTCTTGTCGGTCTGGCCAAAGACAATGGTACGGATGCCCCGTCTACGTAGTATTGCAGCCCGGATGAGGACGATAACAATAAACAGAGCAAAGAGGAAAACGCTTATTACATTTTGAATGGTCATTTTGGTTTATCTCCTTTTTTTTCGGTATTGGTATGACACCATATTTTCATATATGTGCAATCACGATACCATGCCCAGCTCGCTCTGTTTTCATCGAAGTAGATCATTTTTTTCCAGCGTCACCCATGGCATCAACAGATCCCAGAGGCTGTTACGGTTGAGCTTTGTTTTTACTGATTTTGGTACGTGAATGAAATCTTTCCCATATGAACTATTTTTCAGCTAATTTCGCGAGCATTTGATAGATTTCATAGGTGCTTATTTTTTGTGCTGGGTCGTTCTCTAACAGGGAACTGGCATCTTCCACTGAGTCTGCAATGACAACCCCAAACCCGTATGCGCCTTTGGGGTCTAGAATAGGGCCGGTGATAACGCCCTGTCCGCTATGCAAAAGGGTTTCCCAAAATATAGCGTGTTCTTCCATAATTTTCTGTTCCTCATCAGACATATCCATTGGAAAGGTTGGGCGAGGTGACGCCAAAATTGCTGCGAAATATTTTTTATCTTCTTGCATGTTATGTATCTCTTTTTCAATTTATTTTAGCAAAGCCATTTTATCTTTGCTGGGTTTGGTTCGTTTTCAACTGCGACCTGCTGCAAGGCTGCCTCCATTTTTGCACACTCCTCGGCGGCGACTGATAGGAGTTCATTCCATGGTGCATCTACGCCACATATGTCATAGGCGACAGCGAGTGCCCCGTACAGTGCAAGCCCCAGTGAATGTGTGGGTGTATGAATGGTAGCTGCCACTTGCCCGCAGGCTCTTGCAGCGGCTTGTGCAGGAGGATTGTCTTCGGCCTCCCGTGCTGCGGCGTGACATTCATTCAAAATAATCTGCTTGACTTCAGGCAGTTTGACCTTTTTATCCATCCAATCGCGGGCGGCTGCTAATGCGAGATAGGGTCTATTG
>JAITWW010000067.1 GCA_031285085.1 Candidatus Methanofilum arcanum | reverse complement strand
GCAACCGGAACCGTTCCAATCACTCAGGGAACAGATGGTATCAACAAGTGGTCTTTCACTGTTGACGCAACAACCTTCAAGCCAGACGAGTACATCGTCCGTGTTTCTGGTGTAACTGTCGACATTGTTGACACTGCAATCTTTACTGTTACAGAGGCAGCTCCAGGACAGGTCGTTGCTGTTGTCGAAGAGGCTGTAGAAACCGTTGTTGAGACTACTGAAGAAGTTGTAGATGTTGTTGTAGAAACAGTTGAAGAAGCTGCAGACGCAGTTGTCGAGACTACTGACGAGACTGCAGATGCTGTTGTCGAAGCTGTTACAGATGAGACAACTCAGACTTCCCCTGGCTTTGGTGCACTCTTTGCACTTGCAGGCCTTGGTGCAGTAGCATTCGTTGCAAGCCGCAAGAACTAAGCAACAATCTCAAAAACTAACTAATCTTTTTTTGTTGATTTTTTCTCCACTCAATGTGAAAGAATCACTCCATTCTGTAATCAAGGATTGTGCGAATGTAACGTAATTGAGTAAAAAACGATGTTTCTCTATGTGGCTGATGTTTTTTCAAGTTTTATAGTATTTGTATGTCACATACGGTATGCCATGCCCGTGGATGCACCTTCTTTACCTTGTGCCACGAGAGTTTTGCTTCAAGAGCACAGTCATCAAGCATGCTCCTGATTGTTTCGTACTCATTTTCTTTGCCTTTATCTGTGACCATATGGAGATGTAGCATTGATCCTTTCTTTACATGCTGTAGTGCTGCCTGCAAAAATGATATTGCATCAAAATGTCCCATGTGAATCCTGTCATAGATGCCAGATAGATTGTGAAGGGAGTTTCCACAGATATGATGGATGTTTGGGAGGTTATTTATGAATGCGTTCATGCACAGATAACGGTACGCAATAGGAGATATCTCAACTGCTTCGACATCTGCTCCCATCTTTGCGAGGTGAAGGGCGAAGTATCCAATTCCTGCAAACATATCAATTGTTCTCTCGCCAGGAATAACCTGTTTTGCCACCCGCTGTTTTTCTTCTCGATTTCCTTGTGAAAACATGACACGTGTTGGGTCAAACCTGTACACTATCCCAGCCTCTTTGTGAGTTATTTCATGGGAATATCCATAAAGGCATGAGACAACTGGTTTTCGGGTAATGCCCCTATGTCCATGGATCCATAGCACACCGGTAGGAGAGAACGTGTTAATAACAAAAAAAAGATCTGCTTTTGTAGGGCATGGTCCATGGAAGAGAATAATATCCCCAACTCTTTGAAATCCTCTTTGTTTTTTCTTCCGTGGTGGAAGTTCAAGCTCATATGGATATCCTTTTCGTACGGGAATATATGCTATGTTTTTGTCAACAAATATCTTGGTAGATTGATCAACCCAACTCTCACTTTGCACTCTTTGGAGTGAGGTAATATCTATTTTCCGAACAGGAATCATGGAAGGAGGATCGATGTCTGTTTATCGGTAATTACCCGAATCTGCTCGCCAACCATAATATCCTTATATGAGATTGCACGAACTTCTTTTGTCTCTCCAGATTCTTCATTCATAATGCCAACTATTCCTGCATCTGTATACACAACCATATATGGTTTGGCATCTGCAGTAGTTCCAATCAACTCGGCGGCAGTGGTATCTGCAACTGTTTTTGTAAAACCGGTTTTTAAGTCGAGATAGGTGAATGTCTTTCCTTCTCCTCCAATGATCTCTCCATATGTCTGTTTTATCTTAATGATCGATCCCTTTGGAAACTTCATCAGACGCACTGAGTATGTCACTCGGAATATACGTTTTCCTTCTTTTTCACCAATAAGTGTTGGATGAAATGAGTATCTCCCTCCCATTTTTTTGACGATATCTCGTGAGATCTGCTCACCAATTGCTTTCGAACCAATGGTAATATCAAGCCCTTCACGTGTATCTTCCATGTTTGCGATGAAAGAAAGCCTGTCTCCTTCTTCATTTAGTGTTTGTTCTGTTACAATTGCTATTTTTCGTGCTTCTTCTTGTTCGGCTGGGGTTGCTTTTCTTCCATCGGCTCGAAGCTGTACAACTCCTTCATAATAGTTTCCAAACTGGCGTGCACACCGAGTACAAGCCTCTGTTCTCCAGATGATCTCAACTTTTACGGTTGTTTCACATGAAACTCCATATAGTATGCATGAGAGCTCCACGGTTGCAAATGTGCGGTTTGTACTGTTTTCAAATAAAGAGATGCCAATTTCAGGGTTTTCACTATCTCGATAAAATCGAACTGCATTTATTACTGCTTCATATTCGAGTTCTTCGCGTTCACGAGTGTCATCAATCCACATCTTATGATCATAGAGAGCATTACACTGAGGACATCTTGTGATGATAACACGAGGTTCATAGGTAAACCATTCGATCTCGGAGACTCTGCACGCTCCACAGATCTCTCCCGTCTTACTTGGTTCTCCACATTTTGGACAGATTGCATCTTGTATATATCCGATATTTTCGAAGCTATCGTCTTTAAAATCTGATGATTGTCGCATATGGTACTCCTTGAATTAGTACGATATTCTCCTCACAAAGAACCCCAATCTCAATTGCAAGTGCGATTGTCTGGGTTCCAATCATGGTGATATTTGCTCCCTCTTTGAGGGCATGTTTGATATCATCTGCTGGTACTGGCTTTGTTCCAAAGAAATAACTCGTAACAGTGATGCATATTTTTTCATCTTCACAGGTGCTTCCAATAAGTTCAGTATCACATATTCCGATGACCTCACCAGATCCTGTCCGGTGAATCTTCATATTCATATGCATATATCAACGAAGGAGGAGAAAAAATCATAAGTAAAACTACTCTGGGTGTGTTCGCTTTGCTTGCATACCTGTCACACGGTTGTTCATTTGCGTATTTGCTGTCCCCTGGTTACTCTCGTGTTCGGATGTTTTTTCCATCATTCAACCTCAAAAGAGACAGGTATTTAAATGGGGAAATGAATAATAATTAGTTACTGAGATCTGGAGCTCAATAGTTTACGATACTTCGGCATACCAAGAGGTTACGCATGCAAACACAAGTCCAACCTAAAACGTATGAAGCTATCACAGCAACTCACGCAAAAGATCAATGTGAGGTGTCCTTATGAGCCTACTTGCTAGCATTTTCTTCTACACACTTGTCATTATCGTCCTCCTCATCGTTATCCTTTTCCTCTACCTCATTGTCCTGGATATGAGGTCTGGCTCCTCTGTTCCTGCTGAACCTTCGTCACCCACTGGTGACGTAGCAGAGGAGCTGGCAGAGGATCAGCGTTTGTCAACTGAAGATGACGAATGGTGAATAAAAGATACATACTCCTTTTTTTACATCTCCTGATAGAAGAGATTCATCTTTGACAAGCACAATTTCGAAAAAAGCCATCACACCGAGGCAATAAGGGAGAAAAAGAGATAGTAAGAGCTGGTTAGAGTTGTAATTTGGGAGAGAAATGTCCTATAAAGGCTAGTTTTCCCTTGCTCTCTTGGTAATCAATCTCTTATATCTCATCTATTTGGCGCCCGTGCTGCACCCGTACAACTTTTCTGCATGATAAGGCATCTTCAATGAATGAATCAAGGGAGTGTTTTTGTACAAGATGATCGATAGTTTCCTTTGGTGCAGCAATAGATGGTTTTTTTGGAACTGCAGAACATGATGTATCTCCTGGTGCCTCGATAAATGTTCCAATCTTTCGTGCAAGGGCAACGATCTCCTCTTTGTCATAGGTAAGAAGTGGACGAAAGATGGGAAAATCAAATCCTGAGGTAAGAGTATACAGATTATCAATTGTCTGTGATGCTACCTGCCCAATATTATCTCCCATCACAATTCCTGCTGCTTTTTGTTCACATGCAACTTCTCGAGCACATGCAAGCATGAATCGTTTGCACAGCACACAGCGGTATCGGTAGAGATCTGGTTTGCTTGTAATATAGTCAAAGAAATGTTGTGCAAAGATTGTCTCAAGCGTGAGTGGGAATGATCCAGACCAGATTGAAAGAGAAGAGATGTTTTGCATCGTACATGCCTCTATTGCCTCTCCTCCGTATGTTCCTGTGTTGATATGCAAAAAATAAGGCACCACACCTCGCTTCATCATGAGCCATGATGCAACCGGTGAATCAATGCCTGCAGAAAGCAGTGATATAACACGCCCTTGTGTACCAAGTGGCAGTCCACCTGGACCATTCATTCGTTCATCATACACAAGAGCACCTTCTTTTCGCGCCTCAATGAAGATCTCATACTCGGGACTATCCAAGTTCACGTTTAGATGAGGTATAGTATCATACAATGCAGAGCCAACATCAGCGGCAAGTGACAGGCTGGTATATGCAAAAACACTATCACGGCGCGCCCGAACTGCAAAACTCATATGTTGTTGTAACCTTTTTTTTGCACAAAGTATTGCTGTTTTTTTAATATCTTCAATATCATGTGTTGTTTTCAGACCTGGGCTTATTGATACCACTCCAAAGATCTTTGACAGGGCATCACAGGTTGCTTGCATTCTCTCTTTTGCAACATACACAAGCATTCGTCCTCGAAACTCTTGTAGTACAAATGATATTTCCTGCGCATGAAGCACTGCATTGATGTGCTGTCTGAGATATTCGAGATAACGCTTCTTAACAGGCTCACTTTTTAAAAAAAGTTCACCATATCTCAGTATTACGACATCTGTGCACAAACCCTCTATCTCCATTCTTCTCAGTTTTGTATCTATCACTATATCAGATATCAGAGTTCTATCTCTGGATCTTTCTTTGAGTTATGGATCTTTTTTGTTGTTTATGGGTATAATATCTTTATTTTCCCTTTTACCCATATTTTACTCATGTTTATTTCCTCTTTACTAATAGGAAAGGTTCTTACCTCATTTTGCTGATGGTATGTGGAATGGCTCCACAGAAAAAGAAGGCGGTACAGAAAGAGTCAGAAAGCCCCATGAAATTATTCTACATATTTTACAGCCAGGAACGATGGGATAACTGGATGAAAAGTTTGCAAGAAGTTGATTTCGGAAGTGATACTGATAGTGAAGATCTTCCGGACGGCCTTTCAATACTTTCTGGATTCAATGAGGACATCTGCGTCGCTGTGCTTAAAATAATCAAGCTTTATCAAAATAATAGATTCAATAAGGAAGAAACAGTTGGTAGGCTTCAGGAGGTTGGCTCTATTGTCATGGATCAGGAAGTGCCAGAGGATCTTGTTGATGTCATCTCATATATGCAGGATCAGCTGGTTGTTGTGTTCTCTTCATGCACTACGTACCTTGATGGCGGTTATGAATCAACAGATATTAAGGATCTCATTAAAGATGGGCGTGCTTGTAGTGAAGATGAAGGAGAAAAAGCATTAGATCTTGCATCAAAAATTGGAGCTCATGTCATCAATGGGAAATCTTGCTGCGGGCGTTACATCAAAGACAATATGGAGCCTACCATGTTTAATGAATGGCTTATCCAAATAGAGATGATGAGCGAGGCATTTTCTTCACTAAAAGGATTTGATGAGCAGGCTGGGGAAGATCTATAACCCAACTTGGTTTTGGTAAACGCTGATGTTTCCTGCAAAAGCGAAGCTTGTATATGCGAAAAAACTTGGAACACTCGTGAGGTATCGTGTTCCAGATGGTGCTTTTCATGGAGCAGTGCTTGAACTGCTTGCAAGTGGCACTGGCCTTGATCAGCTTGACGGTCGCTCTCGCGAACAATACCTCTCTTTTTTTCGTGCATTTATTACGAAATGTTCGTGCAAGACGAGGCCTTTTTGTGGGTGTCCTGAGCGTTTATTTATACGTGAGGTAATCGAACTTCGCCAAAATGGATTTACTCATAAAGATATAGCTGATTATCTGCTTGATGAGTATGGAATTGTTCTTTATCCTACGGATATCTTGAGTTTTTTAGAGGAATCTGTGCATGTGCTCGAAGCCATTCACCGTGTTTCGATGCTCTCAGATCGCCCAAGTGTTGAGGCTTCTGCGGCGGATCATATCAGATCCATTGAGGGTCGTGATATTGAATATATACAAAAGAGCATAAGACAAGAAAAAAAGAGTGAGAAACCAAGAGAAAAAGGGAAGAAAGGCGGAAAGGGAGGAAAAACATCCCTTTCAGTGCAAGATCTTGCTGCATTTTCTGGATTCGAACAGCCAAAAGGAATAAAACATAAAAAAAGTCAACCTGAGCGTGTTCTTCAGGATGATACGCTCCCTTCTCCTGTACATCAAGGCAAGAAGAAACGAAAAAAGAAAAAGAAATCTGCAGATCAAGCTCAATTGTCATCTCCATCTTCAAAGAAAAGCCAGGGAACTCAGGCAATTGATGCTGCTGAGTACGCTTCACAGACCTCACGTGCGACAATTCAAAAGAAAGAACGACGTGTTCGCTCAATCACTCTTCCTCCAACAAAGGATCTCAAGTAGTGATGGATGGCACTGTGTTAGATCGATATCTTTCTTATGAAAGCCGGGTTATGTAGGTACATGCATACATTGGTTTTGGTTCGCCATGGAGAGAGTCTGTGGAATATGGAAAATCGTTTTACTGGGTGGAAAGACGTTGATCTGAGTGAAAAAGGATGCAGAGAAGCAGCACATGCTGGTGTTTTATTACGCGATGAGGGCTTTTCGTTTGATTGTCTTTATACCTCATATCTAAAACGTGCGATCCGTACGCTTTGGTTTATTCAAGATGCTCTTGATCTCATGTGGATGCCAGTCACTACGGCATGGCAATTGAATGAACGTCATTATGGGGCTTTAACCGGATTAAACAAGGCAGAAACTGCTGCAAAATATGGAGAGGAGCAGGTTTTGATCTGGCGAAGGAGCTTTGATACTCGCCCTCCTGAGATGGAGGAGGGTGATTCTGCAAATCCTGCCTATGATCTCAGGTATGCACATCTTTCTCCAGATGAGATTCCACAAGGAGAGTGTTTGAAAGATAATGTTGCTCGCACACTCCCATACTGGGAGAAAGAGATTGTGCCACAGATCCGTGCAGGGAAAAACGTGTTAGTTGTCGCTCACGGAAACAGCCTTCGAGCAGTGGTGAAGCATCTTGACAGTATCTCAGATGAGGATATCTCTGATCTTAATATTCCAACTGGTATCCCTCTTGTATACACACTTGATGAGAATGTAAAGCCGATATCATCCAGGTATCTTGGAGATCCTGAGGCTGTTTTAGAAGCAATTGCATCTGTCAAGAGTCAGGGAAAAAAGGG
>JAITWW010000002.1 GCA_031285085.1 Candidatus Methanofilum arcanum | reverse complement strand
CTTAAAGGCTGCAGAAAGAGGAAGCCTTGGCACGATATCCATAAGGCGATCATTTGGCACAACAATAACGGTATCTGCAACCTCACTCAGACGAAGTAACCCAGCTTCCGCATTTTCTTGACGAATAGACCCCTCAGCAGCAAATGGTAAGGTAACAATTGCAACTGTCAAAGCATCCTGTTCACGTGCTGCTTTTGCAACAATTGGAGCGCAACCGGTTCCTGTTCCTCCCCCAAGACCAGCTGTAATAAAAACAATATCATTGCCCTCTACTGCTTTTCTGATCTCAATCTCACTTTCAAGCGCTGCTTCTTCGCCGATCTGAGGATATGAACCTGCACCGAGGCCGCGGGTACGTTGCTTTCCAATAAGGATTTTATGCTCTGTTCGAACTGTTGCGAGATGCATGGCATCGGTATTGATGGCATATGTTGTCGTGCCAGCAATTCCCTCCTCATTAATACGATGTACCGTGTTTGAGCCACCACCACCACAACCGATAACTGCCACTTTCGTCTGCAGAGAAGCAAGCATCTTATCAAGATCTTCATTTCCACGAATGGGAGCGTCTTTTTGCACCCTACTCAGGGCTTCTTCTACGATAGATCTCATTGTTATAATCTCATATTATATATTTTTCCACAGGAGTATCTGATGATACAACAATGGCATACTCTTCAGTATCCATAACCATATCAGGACGGATCTCACATCCATCTTGAAAAACACTCTGACCAGACATGAGTTTTCCGTATGCTGGACCTGAACAAATCCCAAGCTCTTGTGCTTTTTTTGGATTAAAGCGCTTTTTGTGTATGATAAGAACATTATCCTGGTATGTGCAATGATGTGTAGTACATATAATACTCACACAGGCTTGTATTAATTCATCTGTTCTTTTCGCAATATGAGTCTGATCTACAATAAATGAGTTCAGCACCAAAGCACCATTTCCTGAAAAATGAATACATGGCATGCGGCAGATGGCATCTAAAAGCGTTCCATGAGAGTTCTGATTCATTTTTTGGGCTTCAAAAACAAGATCATGACTGATGGTGAGTGGTACGGGGTTTGTTATCTCCTCAATATGATGAGGATGTGCAGTGACATCTATATTCAAAAAAAGCTTTGGAACAAGAGAGAGAGCCTCGCGATACACAGAAAATGAAGCATTTTGCAGGTTTACAAGCTCAGCCTGGCTGACAAGAGGAAGGTCATGTAAGGCTGCAAGCTGTGCAATTCTCGAAATATCTTTACTTTTGAAAGACTTTTTATCGATATATACCCCTTCTGCCTGCGACATCTCAATCATTTGAGTAAATATCTCATGTGTGAGATGTTCTATCTGATGGGTTGGCATAATATGGCCACATGCTCCCCGTGAAATACGTGCAATCTCAGTCTGCCTCGGCGCATAATGACTTCCTCCAAATCCAATAAGAGGAATGGAAGTTCTCTTCTCATGGAGATGTTCCCTTTGCTTTATAACCTCAATCACACTCTCTGCTACGGCACATGCTGCATGTGTATCATGCCATTCTTTTTCAGTTGAGCCAATTTCAACAAAAAAAGATGGTAAAACAACTGAAGTTGGCCCATGATGCGTCACTTCATAAGAAACAGTGTATCCCTCTGGTACCCGCACCAAGAGTTCTGTGAAAATGGCATGCATCAGATGAGGATCAGTTCGGCTCAAAGTCTTTGGTGTTCCTCCAAGTTCAGCTGAGGCATAATTACCAGTGGCATGCACAGTCAATGTTGGCACCGCACCTTTTCCAGCATGGCGTGAGAGAAAAATAACACAGGTAATGCCTTCTTTTACCCAATTTTCAAAGCTATCATCTATTTCAACTAATCGCTTCGAGATAATAAGATGAGAAAAAAGTGAGCTGGAGTCACTCTCTAAGATAGCTGAGTGAATCCGTGTACCTGCTGGATCCTGCTTTGAACTCACCAGAAGAATGGTAGGAGGAAGAGAGATCATTTCTGTCTCACAGGTAAGCGCGTTTCATAGATAGGTATTGTGCTGTGTTGCGAGTCACATTCACCATAAACAGGCTTTCGAAAACAACTTTCGTAACACCATGTGAATTATCCCAGATGCTCTTTGGTGTTGCTGCTGTCTCTCTTGATTGCATGAGTTTTATTGTTGCGCTATCATGACTATTATCGATTATTATCTATGGTTTTCAATCATCATGTTTTTGCTCCTCACAAATTGAGCGAATAATAATCATCAACCTTTAAAAATCCACTCGCCAGTAATGATCGCACAGCAGCTTCGTTTCCTTCTTCCGTCTGAACGATAACTTTTTTCGCACCTAAGATGCACAGTTTTTCAAGCAAGAACCTTACTATTTCTGTACCGAAGCCTCGCCGCAGATAATCAGGTTCGCCGATGAGGGAGTCTATACTGTATATTTCTCCTTGCTTGTTGCTTACATTGCATTTTTCATTCCAAACTTCGTGTTGCTGGCTGAACCAACAATCATAGTACTGGCAAAAACCAATGGGGATACCCTCGTATTCGACAATGAAGTGGGTCAGAAAAGAAAATTCACCATGGCGCTCACGTAGTTCATTCATCCAATGGTCGGGATGCTTATACCATTTTGCCACATGAGGCAGGTACAACCAGCGCTTCACAAGGGCAACATCGTTCTCATATAAGGTGCGTAGTGTCAGTTGTTTTGGGAAATGCTCCATCATAAATGTTCTGTGAAACTCCTCATACCCTGTGTCATCGCTTCCTGCTTTGTCAAATTCAGGTGCCCAGCCAGAGTGCATTCCACCACCTTGAAGGTAACCTGGCGAAAGTTCATAAACCATAAATGCATCCAGGAACGTGCCGTCGGCGAGTGTTAAACCATATTTCTGCGCTGGCTTAAAACCAAGCTTTTGGTAATATTCCGGCACACCTACTATCAAAATCGCCATGAAACCCATTTCCTGTGCTTTTGTTGTACTGTGCTGAATCAAAGCGGTGCCGACCCCTTTTCGATGGTACTTTGGCAAAACTGAGAGCGGGCCGAAGGTAATGGTGTCAGCCTCTGAACCATCACCTCGCTTGAACTTACTTTTTGTGTACAGGATATGTCCAATGATTTTGCCGTTGTGCTCTGCTACAAAACAAAGCTCTGGAATAACATGGGATGAATGCTGCAGCAGATGGAGCAGAAAATGTTCATCCATCCGTGGTCGACCGGGAAAATCAAGGGTAAGAAAAGCTTTGTATGTAAGATTTAGAAGTGTATGGTAATCATTTGGGCGCTCGCTACGGATAGTAATGTCTAATTTACTCATTTCTATAACTCCATAAAATTGCAGTGTGCACAACTCGTTTAGCTCTTACATTATTTACTCTTTTTTTGACAAAAATTGAGGAAAATCTCTTTATTTTTTGGAAAAAATGACGATTTATCTAGCACAGCAAAATTTTCACCAATAGTTTTCAACACATATTAATCTCTATACCTCTAAGTAAAGCCACAAAGTGAAGCATTATGGCAAGTGAAATAAACATGGATCTTCCAGAAAATCTGAAAGGATTGAGCGATCTTGCATTCAACTTATGGTCATCTTGGCATCCAGAAGCTCAGCGTCTTTTTAAACAGATTAATGCAAGGGCATGGAAAGAGACGGCACACAATCCCGTCAAAATGTTACGCACCGCTCCAAGAGTTGCGCTTGTAAGAGCGAGTGAAAATGCAGATTACATCAACAATTACAAAGCGGTAATGGCAAGATATGCCCGATATATGCAGACGAAAACCAGCTGGTTCACAGAAAATTACTCCCACTGCCATAAAACAACTCCAATAGCTTATTTTTCTGCAGAATATGGTTTGCAACATTCATTACCCTTTTATGCTGGTGGACTTGGGTTCCTTGCTGGTGACCACCTCAAGGAGTGTAGTGATATGGGCATTCCACTTATTGCAATTGGGTTTATGTACTCTGATGGATATCTGCGTCAGATCATTAACGCTGATGGGTGGCAAGAAGGAGTAGAGGAAAAAATCAACCGAGAAAACGCTCCAATTAAACGTATATACACAGATGATGGGAAGCTCATCATCTTAAAAGTTCCATATATTGAACCAGATATTTATTTCACACTCTGGAACGTAGAGATTGGGAGAGTGAATCTATACCTACTCGACACTGATATCCGTGAAAATGCACCGGAATATCGAAATATCACAAGTCGGCTTTACAGCAGTGAAAATGAGCGCAGACTGCTTCAAGAGATTGTGCTTGGCATTGGCGGCGTGCATGCTTTGCGAGCTCTTGGTATATCTTATTCTGCCATTCATCTCAATGAAGGACATGCAGCCTTTGCAGCACTTGAACGCGTCCGTCAGTACATGGAAGGAGGGATGCCCTGTGAACAAGCACGTGCTGAAGTAGAGCAAACCTTGCTTTTTACAACCCATACACCTGTTCCAGCAGGACATGATACGTTCCCAATTTGGATGATGGATAGATTTTTCAATAAATATTATGAGCAAATTGGAGCGAGAGAGGCATTTTTAGATCTTGGAAGACATAGTGAAGATCCTCCGGATTATTTCAATATGACAGCATTTGCTCTTCGTTCATCTGCATATGCAAATGGCGTGAGCCAAAAACATGGTGAGGTCGCTCGTGAGATGTGGAAACCATTATGGAATGTCAATGATGCACGCCATGTTCCCATAGGATCTATTACCAATGGTGTGCATCTTCCAACATGGATCAATCCAAGGCTTGTAGCACTTATTGATGTCGCGATCTCTCGCACCTGCCCTGATTGGCTACAACACCATGATGAAGAAAATGTCTGGAATCTAATTCGTACGATCCCTGATGAAGATCTCTGGGAGCTGCATCAAACTCTCAAAATGAAGTTATTTAATAGAATGCGAGAAGCAAAGCGGAGATCATGGGTACAGCATGAGGCTGATACTGCAAGTGTTCTCTCTGGTGGGCTCTTGCTTGATCCAAATGTGTTAACAATTGGATTTGCAAGACGCTTTTCCACATACAAGCGGGCAGATCTCATATTGTATGACATAGAGCGGATAAAGCGCATGGTAACTATGCCATACAAACCTGTGCAGTTCATTTTTGCAGGAAAAGCTCACCCCGCTGATGATGATGGAAAACGAATCTTACAGCGAATTTTTAAAATATCTCAATCTCCAGAGTTTGCGGGAAGAGTTGCATTTATTGAAGATTATGGCGAGCAGATCGCAAAGTACCTCGTGCAGGGGGTTGATGTTTGGCTCAATAATCCAGTACCTCCGCTTGAAGCAAGTGGAACAAGTGGTATGAAAGCCGGTATTAATGGTGTTTTAAATTTTTCAATTGAAGATGGATGGTGGCTTGAAGGATATAACGGAAAGAATGGGTGGTCATTTGGAAAAAATCTCCCAGCCATAAGGAGAGATGACGGCGCAGATGCAAATGAACTGTATACCATTCTCGAAGAAAAAATCATTCCATTGTATTATGATCAATCATTTGATGGAGTTCCGTATGAATGGGTTGCGATGATGAAAGAGTCAATACGTAGCATTGCAACACAGTATTCAGCTCGAAGGATGGTCAAAGAATATGTGCAGAACTACTATATCCCAGCATTACTCGCTGCTCATGAGAAGAAAATGCATGTAGATTCTGAGCAAAATAACAAGACTGAATGAAAAGATGAGAAGAAGAGGTAACTATTCACCCCCTGCTTTTGCAGTCAATAATTTTTTGTATTGAACTAAGCACATTATTGTGAATTTTACTTCTTTTAGTACTATTGTCCTTCCTTCTTCCCGTGATATTGTTTCCCTTCCAAAACCTGCGAAGCCTCGTTCAACAGGCCGGAAGGTTGACGGTCAAATGGGTATGAAGGTGTAACCCACCCCCTCTCTTCCATGCCAGATAATGTGTATAATTTTGTGGTTGAAACATGTTCTTGTGGCTGTTCTCTCTTGGAAAATTTGAAGTATAGTTACAGGAAAAAATGAAAACCATGACATACAAAGCAGATCTTCAATTGGCTTTTTCTGGGAAAGAAATTGCCTTGGAAAGAATAGCAATCATTGAATCAATAGATCTGAAGAATGAAACTGCAGAGCGTTTCAGCAGAGAAAGGCGTGAAAAATATGAAAAACTGTTAAAGCAGTCAGAAGGGAGAATACTTGATATCAAAAGAAGCATTGCAGAGGATAGCAGCGCAAAGCGACTCCAACTGGAACATTATAAAGGAGAGGTAGCACAAGCCAGTGATCGTTGCCAGATTGGAGAGATATCATATGAAGAGTATGAAAAAATAAAGAGAGACATTCATGACAAGCTTGCTGATGTCAAAGCTGAAATACATGCATTGCAACAACTATATGAAACAGCAACATCTTCAGAAATTGGAGGACAAATTCCAATTGATATTGATAATGATGTGAATGATTATGGAAATATAATCCGCGAATCAGGAATGTATAGATCAGCTCCATCATCTGAGTTTGACGTCTCTGATGATGTTTCTCATACGACATCATCGGTAAAACAGCATGATGGCATCTCTATTCGAGACATGGTCTTCAATCGTGGAAATATCATCTTTTTTGGTGGTATCATTGGTTGTGTCATCTCATTCTTTTTACCATATTATAGGGTTAGCCCTCCTTACCTTGGAAAAGAAACTATTACACTACTTGATGTATTTTTTATGGGATTTCGTGGAGCTTCAGAGTTTGATTTCATGACGGTGAATCTATCCCCCCAGCTAGAATATGGATGTTATATATTTCTTATATGCGTCCTATTAATCATTATTGGATGGATCTACAGCGTATTAAACATTTTGAAGATGTTTTGGAAGATGCATCGTAGTGCAAAATAATGGGGTGTATCTCATTTTTTGGGGTAAACTGTGAATCACATGAATTACAACGCCTTTGCTGCTAGTGACAATTTGCTGGTTTTTGGGTCATAGAGGCTGGTTGCAAAGTAATTGTCAGCAATCGGATGAAGTGCACTGCATAAGAGCAACAACTTCCATTTGTCTCTACCCAAAATTTGGGGCGCACCCTGCATTAATCATGCCAATGATGCCCATCTTTTAATATGTCTTTCTTCCAGATTGGGACAGTTTCTTTAATACGCTCAAGGATCCACGAACACCCTTCAATTGCTTCTTTGCGGTGGCCAGCAGTGACTAAAATGACAAGGATTGTATCTGTGAGTGAGAGTGTTCCAATACGATGGATAATATCTACAGTGACTAGATGAAAGGACTCTTTTGCCTGGTCTGCAATCTCATGGAGATTTTCTTCTGCTATGTCAAGATGACACTCAAAGTCAAGTGCTTCAATCCCATCATCTCGTACGGTTCCAATAAAAAGCGACATGGCACCAGTATGTTTTGACTTTGCATCCTGAATCAAGCGTAAAATATCAACATCTTCTTTTTGAATTGTTATCATAAGTTTCTCCTATCTCTTGTTTATCCTCCTGATACTGGTGGATACAAAATGATCTCATCACCATCAGAAAGAACCTGTTCCATTATCGCTGCCTGTGTCAGACGTTTTTTATTGAGCATGACAATAAGGTGAGCATGTACATTACCCATATCATTGAAGATGGTTGACGCAGGTACCTGTGTCTCATGAATAAGAGTCATAAGTGCATCTGCAACAGTGCTCTGCTCTGATACTGAGCATTGTTTTTCTTCTCCAAATACCTCTTTGAGCCGAGCAAAACTACGAATTGTTATCATTATACGTAAATAAGGTTGTTTAGACGATATATTAAGACCCCCTCTTTTGTGTGGTAATACGAGAGGAGCTATGCAGAACTGCACGCTCGTAAACCATAGTGTATTAACAAATCAATTTGATTAATTGTTCCAGGTTGCAAAAGCTTACATTCTGTTAGTTTTTGCGTAATTCCTATACTATTGATCTCGTGTATAAGCACGTAAAAGTGAAACTATTTGTATGTATATGATCAATAACAAAGTATGCAGTATGTGAAACAGATCGTAGCTACTGGAATCCTTTTTCTCTGCCTGGTATCAGGCGCTTTTGCTTCTGATATCAAAGTATATGATGAATCCTTTATCGGATCGGAGTGGCATGTCACATCATTCACATATGGTTCTGAGATGAGTCCTGTCTTGTCTGATTATCCAATTTCACTAAGTTTTACACCTGATGGATGGGTTTTCGGAATGGCAGGATGCAATCAATTTTCTGGATCATATGAGCTTGAAGAGGATATGTTACTTCATATCGGGCCACTTCTCACAACAAGAATGGCTTGTGAACAAGATGCAATGGATCAAGAAACTGCGTTTATTGAAGCAATGTCACGTGTTGCTTCGTATGATGCGGGAGAGGTATTTACTCTCTATGACATAAATGGGGAAAGTATCATGGTTCTTGAGTCTCTCAGCGAGATAGGCGATGTTCCTTTTACCGGAACTATTTGGAATCTCGTAGCATATGGGTCCGAATATAATATACCACCAGAGGGTACCATCCCAACAGTTGTGTTCTCTGATGATGGAACTATTGCAGGAACAAGTGGATGTAATTCATTCTTTGGACAGTACCAAGAAAATGGGCAAGAATTAAGTATCAGTGGGATTGGAAGCAGTCTTATGCTTTGTATTGATGATGAGGTTATGCAGCTTGAGCAGGAATATCTTGCACTCCTTGCAAATGTTGCCACGTATGCCATTGATGCCAGCTCCCTTACATTGTATAATGAAGCTGCAGAGAGTATACTGTTTTTTGAGGCTACACCTGTCTTACAGGTATACAATACACCATTTGAGCTCCGTTCTTTTCTTGTGGATGAAACGATACAGTATGTTGTTGCTGATTCCAAAATCACCTTTGAAATCACAGAAGATGGAAACGTTTCAGGAAATGCAGGGTGTAATACCTACTCAACATCCGCAACCTTGAATGAGGAGGATCAATCTCTGATTACCATTGCCCCAGCTGTTTCCACCATGATGTTGTGTTTTGGTGAAGGTATTATGGAACAGGAGTCTGCCTATCTTGCAATCCTTCCGACAGCACACTCATTTGATTTTGATGGAAGATATCTGAAGCTGTACGATGTTAATGGAGATGTTATTGCATCATTTACTATAGCAGAAGCAGAAACTACAAAAGAAGCAGAAGCATAGATCTGCTAATATAATCTCTATTCCTTTTTTACACTGTTATTATATAGTATAAAATGCTATATAGTAGTATGACGCTGAGTATTGGTGAAAATTTGAGAAAATCTTTTGAATTTGCAAAAGATGGACTTGTTGGCCACTGGGTTCGGTGGATCTTACTGAGTATTATCAGTATTATCCCAATTGTGAACTTTATTTCCTCAGGATATATTGTAAAAATCTACAAAGGAGGGAATGTTGCTCCTGAACTTGGAGAAGATAATAAATTGTTTATTAATGGTCTGA
>JAITWW010000118.1 GCA_031285085.1 Candidatus Methanofilum arcanum | reverse complement strand
TTGAAGTAAAGAAGATGCTTATTCTTTGAGGTAATATTTGAATGAAATCCAAATTTCTTATAAAAATCGATGGCATCAGGTTTAGCATCAACTATCACAAAACGACAGGCAACATATCGTTGTAGTGCATAAACAACCCCCAAAGCATAGTAAAGCAGAGCATGCCCTATTCCTTTGCCTTGATATTCATCTCGTACAGCCAAACGCGTTATTTTTACTGCAGGGTAAACTTTGTGGACATAATTTTCTTTTTGAAATTGGATCTCTATATCTTTTTGAGTTATACTATCACAGATCAAAGAAAAAAAGCCAACAAGATCATCATTGAGATAAACCAGGTGAGTTCTTGAAGTATTCTCAATCTGGGCTATTTTTGCAGTCTTTGTAAGAAATATATCAATTTCTTCACTTCCACATGAAAAATCTTCTATCTTGCTATCTTCAGTTAATTTGATAATTTTTAAATCATTAATGTCTACTCTTGTTGACATAGAAGGCGTTTTCCAATTCGTATGGATTCTTTAACCATTATAATCCCTTCCTCTGTGATTGTAGGATTTTTAAGATATTCATCAAAAGCAATTGCATCCTCGCCTTCCAGAATGAATGGTTGATTTATGTATTCTCCTTTGCGTTCTTCTGTCATGGTTCTATAAACTTATCTCTATCAATATTTGTAATTACTGTCGTTCCAACTTGTAACTATTGCAGCTGAATGAATCTATAATCTGCCGTTTTTTTTCTCCTTGCTTTAACCATCACACTCACTTTGCTTCACCCACATTATCTCTGTTGCAAGCTGTTCAATCACTTTTGCATATGCAGAATCTGCTCCACCCTCAATAACAGTCTGGTTTTCAGCTGCGCATTTCTGTACTACAGGATCACAAAGGATCCGGGAAATTTTAAACTATGACATCTACTTCATTATCAAGTCGCTTTCTAAATTCATTGTAGTTGAAGTTAAGTAGGTTTGTGTTTTTCCCGATAGCATCTAAATTAAATCCAAACTTTTTATAGAAATCACTGACCTAGGCTCCCAAACAATATAACATGAAAAAAAGGAAAATGGAAGAAAAAGAAAATTTCTTAAAAATAAAGACATAATGATTATATCATAAATTTTGAATAATATAAATACATGTTATAATTATAACATTGTCTATTTCATTTACATTTTCACATAATATCAATTAAAACTCATTTTTACAAATATGTGATTTGAAATCTTTTTTAACGATTACCATGGTATAAATTTTCGGGAGGTTAGGTCACTGACATCAGGCTTAGCATCGACTATCACATAACGGCAGGCAAGATATTTCTGTAAGACATAAATCGTTATCTTCAGTCAGTTTGACAATTTTAACATCATTAATTTTTATTTTTCCTGACACAAAAGGCGTTTTCCAATTCGAATGGATTCTTTAACCATGATAATACCTTCTAGTGTGATTGTAGGATTTTTGTCATACTCATCAAAGTCAAGAGCAGCTTGACCTTCCAGAATGAATGGGCGATTTATGTATTCACCTGATGTCATGCTTCTATACTTATCTCTAGCAATATTTGTCACTTCCTCTCATTATCAAATCTGTCTCGAAGGAAAGCATCAAAGTGCTATGATAGGTTTACCTTGCTTCTCCTTGCCTAACCATCACACTCACTTTACTTCATTGAAATTATCTCTCTTGCAAGCTGCTCAATAACCTGTGCATATGCAGAATCTGGCTCTCCTTCAATAACCGTCTTATTCTTTGCCTCACACCTCTGCACCACTGGATCACGTGGCACACGAGCAATGACTGTTGTTTCTATCTCTGCCGCAAGCTCATCGATAATTGTATCTTCATTCTCAATTCCGCGACTATTTTGAATAATACCAGAAAGAACCGCTGAGTTTGTGCTTCCAACCTCTTTTATTGCAAGTGCGATATTTCGTGCCGCATAAAGCGCCATCTTCTCACCAGATGTAACGATATACACCTCCTCCGCGTACCCTTTTCGAAGAGGCATAGCAAACCCGCCACAGACAACATCCCCAAGCACATCATAGAGTACGAAATCAGGGCGATAGATATCATAGGCATGAGATGCTGAAAGAGCTTCAAATGCGGTAATAATCCCTCTTCCTGCACATCCAACCCCTGGAGACGGACCACCACACTCTGCACACAAGACACCTCCATATCCCTGATGCACCATCTTGTCAAGATCTGGTGCTGCACTCTCTTGATTTCGATTTTTTTCACTCATGAGATGGAGAATCGTGTGCACCGGTCTCCCGTGCATAAGCATAATCGTTGAATCAGCCTTTGGATCACATCCAATCTGCATAACCACTAAACCCTGCTTTGCAAGTGCTGCTGCAAGGTTTGAAGTGGTTGTGGATTTTCCAATACCTCCTTTTCCATAGATTGCTATTTTTTTCATGTATATATTCACATCTATTTGCTACTTACGTGGCGATACTTATCTCTCTGCTCTATTCCTTCGCATAACTCCCATGAACAGACATTCATCTGGAGATATCCTCTCAATTCCATAGTCATCTGTTATTGGTGGAACAGTTCCTTTTGCACCACGTACAATTACCAGTGGAACGGCTTCATCTGCCTCTCCCATAAGCAGTTCAGCAGCAGATGCGATATTGTCAGCAACAGCCCGTTTGGTAACTTCAAGGCGATTTCCAAACAGATCCATTCTCCCTACATCATCTATGACAGCCTCAATTCCTGAGCATCCAATGGCAACCCCACTGCATCCATATCTCATTGGATGAGTTCTGCTGTCAATAATAAGCACTGCAAGAGAGACTCCAAATGCTCTCTCAAGCTCCTCTTGAATCGATTTTGCACATTTATTCGGCTCTTTTGGAAGCAAAACAACATGACCAATTGGTGCATTTGATCCATCGATACCTGCATTTGGAAGGAGGGTATCTTCAACCAGAGCCAGTAAAAATCCAGGAATACCACCAACAATCTCTTTTGACTCCTGGAGCACCAGTTCACAGAGTGCTGGATTCATCTCATATTGCTCTGCATATCTTTTTGCCCTCTCTGATGGAACAATGGACTCAAGGGAGATAACTCGACCTTGTGCTGTTGCAACCGCTGACTCTGCAAGCACAATAATATCTCCATCTTGGAGCTCCATACCTATCTCTGCCTGAATCGAGTCTATGAGAATTGGAACAAGTGGCTCAGTAGGGTGAATAATACGAGTTGAGATTCCAAAAAGTGAGAGGTGGCGCTTTGTCATAGTATGATCATAGTATTATGCTATATTTATGCTATATTGCATCATATGAGGTTCTGGGTATTATGCTTGGTATGTTGAATCTGTGAACAGATGGTGAGTACATCTTTTGTTTCTTTTATATCATGGGTTCGAATCATTGAAGCTCCTTGAAAGATAAGCCACGATGTCATGGCAAGGGTTGCTGAAAGTCGTTCTTCTGCTGGACGATTGACAATCTCGCCAAGAAATGATTTTCGTGAGACAGCAGCAAGAAGTGGCCTTTCGTACACTAAAAGTTCCTTAAATCGAGCACAGAGCTCAAGATCGAGATCAAAACTCCGCTCAGGAATCCAGTGTCCAACACCTGGATCGAGAATATAATTTTCAATCCCATACCGCTCCATTCTCCAACACAAGATATCTAATGCATGCATTGTCTCTGTGAATGTCTTTGGATCCCCTCGCTTCTTCATTGCAACCATTGCAATAACGCTGCACCCTGAATCTGCCGCAAGTTTTCCATACTCAGGAGATACAAGTCCAGATACATCGTTAATGACATCAACATCATAATGCAAACTCGCTTCTAAAACCGTGACATTGCATGTATCTACACTGATAGGTGCTGATATATCTGCATCTGAGAGAGTTTTGAGTGCAGAGATAACTCGATCACGTTCTGTGCTTGAGTCAACATATGGAGCATGTGGAGCGGTGCTTTGACCTCCAATATCAAGCACCTCAGCCCCTGATGCTATCATCTCAAAGGAACGGCTTGCCAGTTCTTTTGGATGGACATATGATCCGGTATAAAAAGAGTCCGGGCTTGTATTCAAAATGCCCATCAGGGTAACTCCCTCCCCTACAATGACTTCTTTTTTCCTTCCTTTTTTATTGTGTTTCCCAATTACACATGTCTGCATGAGATATTCAGAGCTGCTTTGTAGGTATTTTCCATAAGTGTTGCAATCGTCATTGGTCCAACACCTCCAGGAACTGGTGTTATTGCTGCTGCTATCTCTGCCACCTCTTCGAAATCGACATCTCCACAGAGTTTTCCATCAATGTGATTGATGCCAACATCAATTACAATACATCCTGGTTTGACCATGTCTGCGGTTACCATATGCGGTCTTCCAGCAGCACTCACGATAATATCTGCCTTTTTCGTATAGGATATAAGATCCTCTGTCTTACTGTGGCAGATGGTTACGGTTGCATCTGCATTCAAGAGAAGAGCGGCAATTGGTTTTCCAACATCAGTGCTTCGCCCAATAACAACAGCATGCTTTCCAGCAGGATCGATCTCATACTCTGCAAGCAGTGTCATAATTCCTTGTGGTGTGCAGGGGCGTAGACCCCCCGGCTCATTTTCCAGAAGAAGGCCAAGATTAATGGGGTGAAATCCATCTACATCTTTTTCAGGAGTTACTGCCTGTAAAATGTGGCCAGTATTGATATGTTTTGGCAATGGAAGTTGAATCAAAATCCCATGAATCTCTGGATCTTTATTTAAACGTTGTATGATATTTCGAAGCTCTGCTTCTGATATGGTAGCACTACATATGATCCCCTCAGACTCAATCCCAACCTGTTCACATGCGGTATGTTTCATACGAACATACATCTGTGATGCGGGATCCTGTCCTACGATTACGGTTGCAAGGCAGGGAGTGATTCCAGATTTTTGTATCTCTTCGTGTAAATGGTCGATTATCTTTTCAGATAGTGCTTTTCCATTAAGAATTGTGGCTTTGGACATGTGCGTTCTCACGTGAGTACTTTAATTACATATTAGAATGTTCACCTTGGACGAGTGCTGGTACAATAAAAAGAAAATGAGGCTTAAACCTCTGGGTAGAGCGTGTACTTTGATGCGAGCTCTATTACTTCGCCATGGATCTTTGCTTTCAGGCTAGTATTATCAATATCTTTTAAGATGGCTGCAATCCAGGTACCGATCTTTCTCATCTCTTCTTCCTTCATACCGCGAGAGGTAACGGCAGGTGTTCCAACACGAAGCCCACTTGTTATGAATGGGCCCTTTTGGTCATTTGGAATTGTATTCTTATTGACGGTAATGCCTGCCTCTCCAAGAGCGTTTTCTGCTGCAAGGCCTGTCAATCCAAGGTTTGTTAAGTCGAGCAGACAAAGGTGATTGTCTGTTCCATCTGATACCAGGCGAAGTCCTTCATTTTTGAGTGTTTCTGCCAATACTTGCGCGTTTTTGATGATCTGAGCTGCGTACTCTTTGAATGCAGGAGTTGATGCCTCATAAAAGCAGACTGCTTTTGCGGCAATGATGTGCATGAGTGGACCGCCTTGCATGCCTGGAAACACGCTTTTATCAATTCCTGGTCCATCTTCTTCTCGGCAGAGCACAAAACCACCACGAGGTCCACGAAGGGTTTTATGAGTTGTTGAGGTGGTAAAATCAGTGACACCTACTGATGTTGGGTGCAGACCTGTTGCCACAAGTCCAGCAATATGTGCGATATCTGCAACACAGACTGCTCCAACATCTTCTGAGATCTCTTGAAATGCCTTAAAGTCAATGGTTCTGGGGTATGCACTTGCACCGCAGACAATCAGATCTGGCTTTGTTTGCTTTGCCATCTCTGCTATCTGACCATAATCCATCTGCTCGGTTTTGAGGTCTACACCATACTGAGCTACATTATAGATCTTGCCTGAGAAGTTCACTGGAGAACCATGTGAGAGGTGGCCACCCTGTGAGAGATTCATGGAGAGGATCTTCTGCCCTGTTTGCAGCTTTGTGAAATATACTGCCATATTTGCCTGGGAACCGGAATGAGGCTGGACATTTGCATGTTCTGCACCAAAAAGCGCACATACGCGGTCTCGTGCAAGATCTTCGACCTGATCATGAAACTCACAACCTCCATAGTATCGCTTGCCTGGGTACCCTTCAGCGTACTTGTTTGTCATGATAGATCCTGCTGCTTCGAGGACTGCATGGGAAACAACGTTTTCTGATGCGATCAGCTCAAGACCATTAACTTGGCGCTCATATTCCTTTTGGATGATTCTCGCGACATCTGGATCGCGCTTTTGAAGGTAAGACATTGCTACATTTTTGATTGCTAGAAATATAATGTGATTGTATAATGTGATTGTATCATCTTCCTTGAAAATGCAGGTCGGAATGGTTATCCTGTGCTTGGTTGATAGTTATGGGAGGATAGTATTATGGAATTAAATGGTGTTCCAATTGATGATACATTTGCAGAAGGGTTTGGAACCTGGATTGCACGCATTATTGTAACTGGTGTTACTGAAGAGTATGCATATAATGCAGCTGTTGAAGCAACTGGATTTGCAACATCTGCTATTGGGTGTCCATGTGAAGCAGGTATTGAAGGCTTTGTAAGCGGTGAGGAAACTCCAGATGGTCGTCCTGGTGTTGCTATTCTGATCTGTGGAGGTAAGAAAAAACTAAAAGAACAGGTACTTGAGCGTATCGCAGAGTGTATTCTGACTGCACCTACCGCAGCGGCATTTGACGGCCTCCCAGAGGCTGAGGAACGCCATGACATTAAGATGCATTTCTTTGGCGACAAGTTTGAGGAGAAGGTTGAGGTTGGAGGCAGACAGTGCTGGAAGATCCCAATTATGGAAGGAGATTATATCGGCGAAGAGGTCTATGGAATGGTAAAGGGTGTCGCTGGTGGCAATTTCTTTGTCATGGGTGAGAACCAGATGGCGGCATTAATGGGCGCGCAAGCTGCTGCTGATGCGATTGCAACGGTTCCAAACACGATTACAAGTTTCCCAGGCGGTATTGTTGCATCTGGATCAAAGGTTGGGTCCTTGAACTATAAGTTCCCCATTCCCGCAACCACAAATGAGAAGTACTGTCCAAGTCTCAAGGACAAAGTTCCTGACTCAAAAATTCCTGATGGCGTGAGTGCAGTCTATGAGATCGTGATTAATGGTCTCACAGAAGACGATGTAAAAGAAGCAATGGCTGTAGGTATCGAGGCTGCTGTTATGGTTCCTGGTGTGAAGTTTATTAGTGCTGGAAACTTTGATGGAAACCTTGGAACGTTCCAGTTCAACCTTTATGATGTGCTTAAGGAATAAAACTCCCCATTTCTTTTATTGGATTGAAAATCTTTATATGCCGGTTCTGATAGATTTAATAAGGCAAGAAGCCCGATAGTGTAGAGGTCAATCATGTGAGGCTCTGGACCTTGCGACAGCAGTTCGAATCTGCTTCGGGCTATTTTCTTTTCATTCAGGTTTTTCTGTTGTTTTCGATAGTTTTTGTAATTCGTCAGATATAGTATGAAATATAATTACATATAATATTTCAGAATTTGTTGTGAAATTTAGATTCATTCACTTCTTTTCGACTGAAAGGTGAATGAGATGTTTTGTGACACAGGAGGAGAGAGTGTTTCATGAGTGAACATTTGCAGTTTATCTCACGAGATGAATTTAGAAATTGGTTAGAAGACAATTGTATGGTACATGATGGTATTTGGCTTTTATTCGGTAAGTTAGGCGGTCCAAAGACAATAAAGGCAAATGAGGCGCTTGAAGAAGCTCTTTGTTTTGGTTGGATTGATGGGAAAATGAAAAGTATAGATGATAAAACCTATACAAAGTACTTCTCTGCTCGAAGAAAAAACAGCAAATGGTCCGATAAAAACAAGGCAATAGTTGAGCGGCTTGAAAAGCAAGGGATGATGACCGATTATGGCAGAGCGAAAATAGAGGAAGCCAAGAAAAACGGTCAATGGGATGCCCAAAAATCTTCAATCGTTACAGATGAAGAAATAATATTCTTATCTGATCTATTGAAAGGACATGAACCTGCTTATACGAATTATCTGAAGATGACCCCATCTGTGAAAAAAACATATGCACGAGCATATTTTGATGCTAAAACAGATATTGGTCGTGACAGGCGCTTGTCATGGATGATTGAGCGGCTAAATCAAAACTTAAAGCCAATGTAATCAAGTGTATGGTTATTCACATCCTTTTCTCTTTTTCTCTCATCATCTCCTTTGTTTCTTATCATCTCCTTTCTTTCTTATCATTTTATAGTCCTCACTACAAGTACACTCAAAACTCAAAAACACTCAAAATACGCAACAGTTCACTTGTAAGAACTGTTCCCTCTCGCCTCCTTTTTCCAACAGCCATATATTCTGGTAAGGATATATACATGAAATGGTGATATCCATGAAAAAAAGTATATTTTACGGAGGGTTGATTCTTTTTTTCTTTCTTATGATATGCAATCCTCTTGTGGCAGATGGAGAATCAGTTTTAGGCGATGAATTCTTTGTAAAGGGTCAGTATGAAGAAGCTATTGCTGCATATGAAGTAGAATTAAAAACAGCAGATGATCCTGCTCCGATTTACAATAATCTTGCAACTGCATACTATCAGCTTGGAAACGTTGAACAGGCACTACAGTACTTTGAGCTAGCAGCAAATGCAGCCCCAGAGAGTGGAATACCCTGGATCAATCTTGCAATGTTGTACGAACTTGAGGGAGATCTCGATGCTGCAGAAGAAAACTATCTCAAAGCTACGAGCTCAAGTGATCCAGCTGCTGCAGTGAATGGATATCTTGGTGTTTCAATGCTTCTCCTAGATAAAGGAAACACAGAGGGAGCTATCTCTGCATTAGAGTCCGCTCTTGACCGTATTGATGGTGAAACAGCTCATGAGTTCCAAGAGCTTCGCATGCAGATCTATGATAATATTGGACAGATTTGTGCAACCCTTGGAGAAAATGAAAAAGCATTTGATGCATTTGCAGCAGCAGCGCAGGCTGGAACTGAAAATCCAACTCCCTGGATGAAGCTTGGCTCGCTATTAGAAAATGCTGGCATGCCTGAGCGGGCACTTCTTATGTATCAAGAAGCACTTTCCCGCGATTCTGACAATATTACAAATGCTCAGGAGATGTACGATTCTCTCTTTGCAACAATAAGCAGCCAGGATGTTCCTATTGTGACAGATCAGGGAGGAAGTACGCAAAATCAAGAATCACTGAGTGCTGATGACAGGTCTGAAATTTCTCATGCATGCGAGATCGTGCATTTTTATAACTATAATTGTGAAGCTTGTCAACGTCTTGAACCCTGGCTTTTTGCATTTAAAGCAAAATATCCTGAGGTTCAGATCATATCTTATGAGTTACATGCGATTGGATCAAAACAAAAGCTTGAAGCTCTCAAAAGAGAACATGGTATCAGCTCTGTTTCAGTTCCAATTGTGTTTATCTGTGGCTCTGTGATTGAAGGGGTGGATGCAATCCAGAGAGATCTTGAACCAATGGTTCTTTCGCTACATGGTTTCAAACCACGTTAAGATACCAAATTCACCAAACTCGCCAAACGCGGCGAAAACGCGTTTACTTTGGAGTCATCTTCCTTTGTCAGATGACTCAGAAGGTATCAAACACAGGATTTGTAGAGTAATCCTGGGCAGGAGCCTGAACACCTGCTTTTTCCATATCCCGAAGAGAAAATCCCCCGAGCAACCCTGTGACGGGTATACAGCCTCGCCATCCTTGGCGAGACTCGTATACCCGGAGTGGTTTTACTACATTTTTAGAATTTTAGAATTTCAGAATTTTTAGGTTTTTCGAAAAGAGACCTTTGAGGCCCATTTTTGAGGAGCTGCTTGCATCCATACTCCCTTTCCAACAACCATTTATCTAGGGAAAGATAAACACATGAAATGGTGATACCTGTGAGAAAAAGTATATTTTACGGGGGATTGATTCTCTCTCTCCTTCTCATGATATGTAGTCCTCTTGTAGCAGCAGAATCAGGCTTAGGTGATGAACTGTTTTTAGAGGAGAAGTTTGACGAAGCAATTGCTGCATATGAAGCAGAATTAGAAACAACAGATGATCCTGCTCCAATTTATAATAACCTTGCAGCTGCATACTATCAGACTGGAAATGTTGAACAAGCATTGAACTACTTTACATTAGCAGCAGAAGCAGCCCCAGAAAATGGGATGCCCTGGATTAATCTTGCAATGTTGTACGAGCTTGAAGGAGATCTCACTGCCGCAGAAGAAAACTATCTCAAAGCTTCAACCTCAAGCGACCCTGTTGTTGCAGTGAATGGATATCTTGGCGCTTCAATGCTTCTCCTTGATAGTGGGGATGCAGCAGGAGCTATTGCCGCATTAGAGTCAGCTCTTGCACGCATTGAAGATGAGACCGCTCCTGAGTTCCAAGAGGTTCGCACGCAGATCTATGATAATATTGGATACATTTATGCAACCCTTGGAGAAAATGAAATAGCATTTGATGCATTTGCCGCAGCAACTCAGACTGGAACTGAAAGCCCTATTCCATGGATGTACCTTGGTGCATTCTTAGAAGATGTTGGCATGTCTGAGCAGGCACTTCTTATGTATCAAGAAGCACTTGCCCGCGACTCTGACAATATTACCATGGCTCAGGAAGCATACGACTCTCTGGCTGCAACGCTAAGCAGCTAGTTCGTGAGTGCGTTAAATGAAACCCACGAAAAATGGATTTGAACGCATTCTTGAAGAAATTGTAGAAAAAGGAACAAAAGAGACCGGAAAAGAATGGATGGATGCCATCCAGGATGATTATGGTCGCGTTCCTCTTATTTTTGAGCGAATGGCTGAACGGCCAGATGTGCTTATCTCCCATCTTTTGTACAAGAACTCAGTGACACGCACAAGTTCTCTTGAGCCAAAATATGTGGAACTCATTAGTCTTGCAGTTGGCGCAGCTTTACAGTGTACTCACTGTACAGACTATCATATTCGAGCAGCTCGGCGTATGGGGGCGACTCGAAATGAGATCTTGCAGGCGATTCTTATTGCAGGCCTTACTGCTCAGTCTACGGTGCTTGCAGATGCGTACCGGACATTTGATAATGCAGAATGTGCCGCATGTGACTCTGTTTGCATGAATGTATGTCCAAACACTGAAAAATGATTTATTTCTTTTTTTATTGAAACTTCTTTTGGTTTTTTCTCTCTCTATTTCGTTTCTTTACCGGTGCACCACATATAAGACACTCTTCTCCTGTCTCGTACTCTGCTCCACATCCTATGCAGCATAAGATCCAGTCCCGCTTTTTTGCTCGTCTTTGCATAAGTGGTTGCACAGGAATATGGAGAGTTCGTGCAGTGTGTTGTATTGCAAAATCATCTGTTGCAACTGTGGCAGAAAGCTCAAGAGCAAGCGCTATGACTGAGATATCTGTGCTTGAGAGAACCTTATCATTATGCGTTGTTTGTGCCGCTTCAAAAGCGATCATAAAAAAGTTATTTTCCGGCTCTGATACAATGAGTCCTCTTTCTAGAAGTGCATTATATCGTGCTTTTCCTCTTAGATCACGAAGTTCTTCAACAACTTGTGGTGTTGTATACATCTTTTCATACGTTCCCTCAAGGTTAATGGGAGTAAAAAAAAAGGTTGCATCAAGCACGATTGCAGATGACATACTATGCATTATACTGTTTATAGGATCTCTCGAACTGCCTGTGCAATTGCTGGTGCTGCTGAGTACCCAGATCCTGCTGATTCAATGGTATCACTGCTGCAGAGATACTCAATGCCGCATTGTTTGAGGCGGGCATATGCTCCTTGAATAAATACCCCATGTACACAGATTGCATGAACCGATGGTGCTCCTTGTGCAATAAGCATCTTCGCAGATGTTGCAAGCGTTCCCCCTGTTGAGATAATATCATCTATGATCACGAGTTTACGACCTGCAACAGGAACTGATTTAGCTTCGATAACAACCTCTTCCCCGGAAATTCTTCGTTTTGAGAGGTAATCATACTCGTAGTTACATCGCATTGCAATATCTTGTATCAGCCCAAGTGCCCCTTTGTCTGGAGCTAAAAGAAGTGGCTTTTCATCTAAAGAGATCATTGCTTTAATATGTGCTGCTATCTCCGCTGCAAGGGAGATATTTTGTGCAGGAACTAAAAACTCAGATAAAACTCTTTCCTTATGAATATTGACTGTAATGACTTGAGATACTCGTGCACCAAGTGCTTGAGCAATTGCCCGTGCAGAGATGCTCTCTCCGGGGCGAAATCGTTGATCTTGGCGTGTGTACCCCATATATGGAAGTACGAGAATGATCTCGTTCTCCACGCAGGCATCGATCAGTAACAGAAGTTCAATGATATCATCATGCGTTGATGTGCTTCCAATGAGGATGGTTTTTTTGTGAGTATGTGTCGGGAGCTCTGATGCAAACTCTATTTGAACATACATCTCTCCATCTGGAAAACGTTTTCGCATTACTGGAGTCAGTGGGAGCGTGAGTTCTTTTGCTAGGCGAGTTGCAAGCACCTGTGAACTTTGTGTGCAGACTATTGTTGCTGTTGTTTCCATGTGTGTCATCCCATCACTACTTGAGTACATTACAGATATACAGCTTATACCTGTTTTGGTATGTTCTATTATTCAGTATAACTTTTCATAGCTTGAGCATTCATTCAGAAGTTGACCAAAACAAATGCAGCAATAATTACTAGAATGTTCATACAATTACATATCTGAGAGAGGGAAATATGGATGTAATGGAGAAAAAGATGCCCTTTTTATTAAAAGACATGTACGATCATGAGTCGCTTCATGAGATTGCACTCGTTTTTCAATCAGTTTATCACTCATTTCAGGTTGATGAGTTTTTACAATCGACAATGGATGAGACATGGGATGGTTTAGAGTTAAAAGAAAGAATTCGAAAAATAACTATGAGTTTGGGTGAGTATTTACCATCAGACTATGGGGAAGCTCTTCGTGTTCTTGATCAAATTGTTGCAAGTAATCCTCCTGTTTTTGGGTTTTTCTTCCCTGACTTTGTTGAAGTTTATGGGCAGGATGAAGCCAATTTTGATTTATCTATAAGCTCTTTGGAAAGATATACTCCATATTGGTCTTCAGAATTTGCGGTAAGATCGTTTATCATCAACTATGAAGAACGAACGATGAACCAGATGTATGAGTGGTCTCATCATGAAAATGAACATATCCGAAGACTTTCTAGTGAAGGCTGTCGCCCTCAACTACCATGGGGGCAGGCATTAACCAAATATAAGAAAGATCCTACGCCTGTTCTTCCTATATTGGAACAGCTGAAGACTGATCCATCACCATATGTGCGAAAAAGTGTTGCCAATAATCTAAATGACATCTCCAAAACTCATCCCGAGTTAGTTGCGAAGCTCGCAAAGGATTGGTATGGCGAAGATGAAAATACTGATTGGATTGTAAAGCATGGGTGCAGAACACTTCTTAAAAAAGGCAATCGTGATGTGTTGGCCATCTTTGGATATCATGGCGATACTTCTATAGATATTGATGATCTTGCTTTAGGAGCAACCTCTATTTCTCTTGGAGAAGATATTCATTTTTCATTTGGAATTTTAACAAAGGAGGCGACAAAAGTGCGGCTGGAATATGGAATTGATTATGTGAAATCGAATGGAAAAAGAAACAGAAAGATATTTCAAATTTCAGAGACTTCGTTAAAGGAAAACGAGAAGAAGTTTTACACGAAAAAACATTCTTTTGCTGATTTAAGTACAAGGAGGCATTATCCAGGTATCCACTTGATCACGCTTATTGTCAATGGTGTGGAGCGAGGAAAAGTGGATTTTGAGTTGATGGCGTAAATTTTACTTGACCAAGATATTGTGAATGAGTTATAGGTTGAAAATCTATGACCACTTGAAGAGTGTAAGCACGTTCCCTGTTTGGTAGGGATGATCACTGCAGTGTTAGCTTTTCTTGATTTTTTAATATGAAAAACAGATGAAGGAGACTTTCACGTTCGATTCCGTGGGAATGTAAGGGTGAAATTCCCTACAATGATCCGATTATCTGCAAGCAGTGGAAACGCGTCGAGAGAATTAGTGACTAAAAAACCGACAAAAAGCCAACCGACTCAAAAAAGTGGTCAAGTTCGACAGTTGTTGGTTAAATAAGTGAGGTCTCATTCAAGATAGTATAGCGAGTCAAAAGGTTGTAACATGCATGAGAACCCATTTTGAAAAATAGGTGAATTTTCAAACAACAATTATAGAAATAGATAGAAATATGACAGGATCTAAATGATATGAATTATAAAATTGAGAATGAATCAATCCATAAAAGTGTTAAAATTAATGGAAATACACTACATTATTTCGTGAATGGAAACGAAGAAGGAAAGACTATTGTTTTTCTGCATCCTGCATTTGGCGACCATACATGTTTTGATAAACAGGTTCATTATTTTTCACCAAGTTACCATATAATATCTATTGATTTGTTAGGGCACGGATTGACAGGAGTTGGAAAATCAAAGGATAAAATTACAGAAACTGCCAAACATATTGCTGAAATTCTGAAACTCGAAAACCGAGAAAACGCACATATTGTAGGTGTGTCATTAGGTTCTTTACTTGCACAGGATTTTGCGTTGAAATATCCTGAAAAAGTATTGTCATTAACGGGAGTTGGCGGATATAATATCAACAGAAAACAAAAGGAAATCGCAACCGCACAACGAAAAGAATTGGCGAAATGGCTGTTTAAAGCGATTTTTTCGATGAATGCCTTTCGGCGATATGTGGCATCAATCACTGTTATTGACCAAAATGAACAGGCACGATTTTATGAGAGTGCAAGTTTTTTTACACGTACATCGTTTACCGTTATGTCAGGATTAAACAGTATCATTCAAGAAAGAATTGATATTCAGCGAAAATATCCACTATTGATTTTAGTAGGCGATAAAGACGCCGAATTAGCATTAAAATCAGCGAATCAGTGGCACACAGAAGAAGTAAATAGCGAATTTCACATCATCGAACAAGCAGGTCATTGCGCAAATATGGACAATGCAGTGCAATTTAACCAAATCTTAATGAATTTCTTAACAACGAAGTAACAAAGTAACAAATCGTGATTTCTTGAATTGCAGTTCAGATAACTCGATTAGGAGAGATGTGGCGACAAGCGTTGTAAAAATGAGAAATTATAAAATAGAATAGATCCATTATGGAGACAGAATTCATTACACTGACAGAAGAGAACATCGACAGAGAACATATCTGTTGTGCTTTTTCAGACAAGAAATGTACAGAGAGTTACCAAGCAAAAAAAGCATGGATGAAGCGGGAATTTGACAATGGGTATATCTTCCGCCGACTTCCTGAGCGGGCAAAAGTATTTATCGAGTACTCTCCTGCTGAAAAAGCATGGATACCTGTTGATGCTCCAAATTACTTCATGATACATTGCTTTTGGGTTTCTGGAAAGTACAAAGGGAAAGGTTATGCCAAAGCATTGCTTCAAACAGCAATAGATGATGCACGTGCACAAGGTAAAGATGGAATTATAACCGTTGTTGGAACAAAAAAACTCCATTTCATGAGCGATGCGAAATGGTTTTTGAAACAAGGCTTTGAAACAGTCGAAAAACTACCATATGGGTTCAGTTTATTAGTAAAAAAGTTGAACCAAAGCGCAAAAGATCCATCGTTTCGTTACTCTGTACAAAGTGGAGAATGCCCTGAAAAGAATGGTATAGTGGTTTATTATACCAATCGATGTCCATTTACTGAATATTACGTGAATACCGAGCTGACCAAAACTGCTGAAATGAGAAAGCTTCCGCTGAAGTTGATAAAGCTTGAGACCATGGAACAAGCACAGTCTGCACCAACTCCTGCCACAATATTTAGCTTGTTCTATGATGGAAAATTTGTTACAACAGATATGAGTTCTTGTATGGATAGTAAGTTCGAAAAAACAGTAAAAACAAGATGAAACTGAGAAAAAATGCTGCTTTACTGTATGGCTTGGCAGAGTGGGGGCTTGAGCGATAGCTCAAATGGTAGAAGCGGTTCATCGCTTGTGACTCTTTGAATTGTGGTGCAGCTAATGTGGTTCTTGAAAGATGCGGAGGCAGTGCTAATCCTGCAAAGATAAATGTGGGCTATCAAAGTCGTATTCATCTCGTTTTTTACATCTCTCGAATGCTTCCATAACTAAAGGGTGAGGCTTTGCGTAAATAATAGGAAAATCAATCTCATGGTATTCACCTCTGGCAGGAAAAGCTATTTTTTCTTCGCTCATTGAAAATTGTGCGTCAACATTTTGCTTGTTACCTCTTGCATCTAAACGTATCCACTTCTTTTCAGTAGACAAGTAAACCGCGTTTAATCCATGAATGATATATCCCATGTCAGGTGTATCATATTTGGTTAATCTTTGGTAACATAGCCCAGTTGGAATACCGCCGTACCTTAATAATGCGGCCAAGAGCAGAGATTTTGCAATGCATATGCCTTCTTGATATTCCAATGTTTCAGAGGCGCTTTTTGTTACTTTCTCGCTATCAATATCACCTGAATGATATATTTCATCACGCACAAATTCATAAGCTGCTTTGATTTTTTCTGTATCATCTGAAAGTGAAGCAAATAACTCATCAGCCTTTCGTTGTATGGACTCAGAAAAAAAGTCCATGTATTTATCAGATTTTACATAATCTGCCATATTATTACTTTCTAAAACGAATTCCATTTTTATCTCCTCAAAAAAATAAGCTATATATTCTTTTTTTTAAAACTCTCCTCTTTTTTGTAGGTAAGGGAAGCAAGTAATTATTTGTTCTTGCTTTCATAGGTTATCATCACCGCTTTTGATAGATACTCAAGATTTGATTCATCGAACTGTGATTTATTTGTTTAAAATGTTAATTTCACGCTCTTCTACTCATTTGTTTTTCAATGGATAGTTCACGAAAAAGATCACTCTTGGCGAACTGTTGAAAGGGCTTACATTATTATCGGCATACATGAACAGTTCTCACATCAAAAGATAGATATGATCATCTGAAAAATGAGGTACGATGTTTAGTACTATACCTGTAAGAGAACGACGGGATCTTCTTATCGCTTGGCTTGCAATATCATTGGCCTTTATGATTATTTTCACTCGAGGGAACCGATTTCCTCCTGAAACTATTATATTTTTCTTTATTCTCTCACTACTCACTGTTGGAGTTGGATTTCTTGTTCATGAGATGGCACACAAATACATGGCGATACATTATGGTTATTGGGCAGAGTTTGTGAAGGATTCAACAATGTTGACTGTTGCAATTGCAATTGCAGCACTTACTGGGTTTGTCTTTGCAGCTCCTGGTGCAACTATGATCTATGGTCAAACTCTTTCAAAACGTGAAAATGGCATTATCTCTGTAGTTGGTCCTATCTCAAATCTTGTATTGTTTGCATTGTTTGCACTCCTTACATATCTTGCTCTGATTTTCGAAAGCGGATATGTTCTCACCACTATTGCCGTTGTAGGCATGAAGATCAATGGGATGCTTGCTGCATTTAATATGCTACCTATTGGAAATCTTGATGGAAAAAAGGTGCTTTCCTGGAACCCACTTGTCTTTGGAGTTGTTATCATCCTTGCATTTCTGGCAGTGTATGTGGCTGTAAGTGGGTTATTGTTCCAAGAAATTTTTTGAAAAAAATTTAGTAAAAGAATTTTTTGCGAAAAAATTCAGTAAAAGCAATCGGGGTATGCTCGCTTTGCTCCCATACCCGTCACATGGTTATTCATTTGCGACGTGAGTGGACAAGCGGGACGCACAAAGAACGGCAGTTTGATCCCTCTCAAGCCATCTGACGAAGGAGGATGGCTTCAAGGGAGGCGCGTCCTCGCCGTGCGACAAGATAGGTCATTGCTAAAAGTGGTTTTGGGAACCACGACATAGACAGCATGTCAA
>JAITWW010000112.1 GCA_031285085.1 Candidatus Methanofilum arcanum | reverse complement strand
CACATGTAAGATCATGCTTGATGGCCTATTTGCTTCCATGGCTCTACCCTCTCCAGAAAGTAAAACCCATTTTTTGATGGATGGAGATATGCAATACGAAAAATTGATAAAGGATCTATATGGTGAAACAAGTATATCATATGGAAGAGTTATCAAAGTAAAAAAAGAGAATAAAGTCGTAGAAATCATTTTAGAGACGGTACTTGGAGATACAAGGGATCATAAGATATCAACCTCTGTGGTTGAAGGATATAATAACGAAATACCCCAATTACTTACTTTTTTTGTAAGAAAAAAACAACATTTTCCAAATCAACTCAGTCTTACAGGGCGAGAGTAAACATATTTAAATTTTGGAATAATTTCATTGAAAGAAAACGAAGAAAAATCATCTAAAGAAGGAAAAAAAGAGAACTCCAGCAATGATAGAAGGTATTGAAAATCATGTATGGACTTGGAGAGAATTCTTAGAATGTAATGCAGCTTGAATATAATAAATATAGGATGGAATGTCAGCTTTCATCTGGGCAATACCCTATCCTTCCACCATTAATCTCAAGTACTATCAAGTATCATCATAAATAAGAGCTACATGGACTCTGAAACACTTGCTATTACCTTTAACATCCTTCATATTCTCACCGCCGCTACGGTGGGGATACTTGTTGGTATCACTTTTTATTTTCTTGTTAGAAGAGCAAAAAAAAGAGCTGTAAAGAGCGGAGCAGATCTTCGCGTTATCATCTACCATGCGGTTATGAAGCCGGGAATCTTTCTCATCACCGCATGCACAATCCTTGCAGTACTAAGATTAATTCCATTACCAACCATCCTTGCCCCTCTTATCAGTCTTGAGTATCAGTACATTGTATCTGTCCTCGTTGTTGCTGCATTTGTTGGGGAGGTACTTTACGGTATCATCTCTCATTACAGTGAATATCTTCGAGAAAAATCACCAGATGGAAGAGTTGAAAATAAACTTATCAGCTTTTTGGAGCTCACCATTCGATATATCATCTGGGCCATCGCACTGATTACCATCCTTGCTCTTCTTCATGTCAATATAACTCCCCTCATTGCAGCTGGAGGCTTTATCGGTATCGGACTTACATTCGCCGCTCAGAGCATCCTTGGAAATTTGTTTTCAGGGCTCATTCTTGCAGCAGATCAACCATTTAAAATTGGAGATCGAATCCAGGTTCAAAGTTATATCGGAGATGTACTCACCATTGGAATTCGATGTTGTTCAATACGAACAACAGATAATCGAACAGTTGTAATCCCAAACAGTCTCATCGAAAAAGATGTGGTAACGAATTTTTCGGCACCAAATCCAAGAATCTCACTTTCAATTCCACTGAAAATACCATATGGAGTAGATATTGACTCCGTGAAAGAGACTATTCTTGATGTTGTGCATGATTGCTCAACAAAAAATGAAATGATTCTTGAGGATCCTAAAGTGAAAATATATTTTCAAGACTTTGGACAATACTGCCTGAACTTTACCCTCTCGGTATGGATAAGTAACTATGCACATACCAATGATGCAGTCGATTTTATCAATACTGCCATCCAAAAACGATTTGATGAAGAGGGAATGAATACTCCAACTTCGGTGTCTACTCAGAAAGCCTCAAAAAGTTAGCATATAAAACTTCCTGAATGCTGAAAGCAATAGAGCTTTCGTGAAAGTACACATATGTTAACTGCATAAAATTTCGCAAGAGATCTCATATAGCAGATCTCATATAGCAGATATTAGTTAAAAGATCTGTTCAGATAGTCAAAAACAAATAAATGTGTAAAACCTTTATATATGGAATTTAAAAACGAGGTAAGGACAGATCTCATACTGAATGAAACGAATCTATCATTCATCTTGCAAACAAAGTGATAAAGTTTATTCTCAGTCACATTCTAACCGAACAAATCTCATAAAAAAGCAAGAATGAAAACGAGAATACAAAATAAAAAACCCCATTTGTCAAACATAATCCATAATCTTTATCATATAAGATAGCGAAGTTGTTGAGAAATTCGTCATTATTATCTATTACAGAAACAGTGAAAACATGATTATTTTACAAAATGAAGGAAATCATGCCATTATCTGTTCTGTGGTGTGCTATAACTGATGAGTAATGAAGGAAGGAAGTTTTTTTCCTGAACGAGGTAATGTAGATGGCAAGTTATGTAACATTAGAAGTATCTGAAGAGATTCAGAACAAAGCATTGGAAGCAGTAGAAACCGCACGCGAAACTGGAAAGATCAAAAAAGGTTCAAACGAAGCAACAAAGGCTGTTGAGCGTGGAATTGCACAGTTAGTTATTATTGGTGCAGATGTTGAACCAGCAGAGATTGTCATGCATCTTGGACCTCTTTGTGAAGAGAAGAAGATTCCATATATTTTTATTTCCCAGCAAAACAATATTGGCGCTGCCTGCGGTCTTGAAGTTGGATGTGCAGCGGCAGCAGTCGTTAAATCCGGAAAGGCAAAGGAAATAATCGATGCAATTGCTGAACAGGTTACTGCACTGAAAGAGTGATATAAAAATGTCTGACGCAACGCCTGCAGAAGTAATAGAGGTTATCGGGTCTACTGGCATGCATGGGGAAGCCATGCAAGTAAAATGCCGTATCCTTGATGGAACCAATAAAGGACGAATAATTACACGAAATACGGTTGGTCCAATTCGAGAAGGAGACATTTTAATGCTTATCGAAACTGAGCGTGAGGCCAAGAAATTATCAAGGCGATAAAGATGGTTGATACGTACACGTGCTCTTTTTGTGGCGAAGAGATGGAGCCAGGGACTGGCAAGATGTTTGTCAGAAAGGATGGAAGCGTTTTTTACTTCTGTAGTACAAAGTGCAGTAAAAATTATGCATTAAAACGCATTCCACGCCGAATTGTCTGGACAAAGGCCGGACGTAAAGCTCTTGGAAAGGAGTAAGAAACGATGGAGCAGACATTTCTGATGATAAAGCCGGATGGAGTTCAACGAGGGCTCATCGGAAAGATTATTTCACGATTCGAAAGACGTGGCTTTAAAATGGTCGCAGGAAAGCTTGAAGCACTCCCAGAAGAAAGAGTGCTTGAGCATTATGCTGAGCATGCTACAAAACCATTTTTCCCAGGTTTGAAATCATATATTATGAGTGGACCCTGCTTCTTAATGATATGGGAAGGAAAAAACGTGGTAAAGATCAGCAGAGATATGATCGGTGCAACAAACCCTGCAGAGTCAGCCCCAGGAACAATTCGAGGAGATTATGCACTTGAGATCGGGATGAATGTAATCCATGGGTCAGACTCTGTTGAAACAGCAAAACGTGAGATTTCAATTCACTTTACGCCAGCAGAATGTGCGTCTTACACACGTATTGATGAAGTCTGTCTGTATGAGTGAACATTGAACCACATATCACATAAAATATAAAAAAACTATTTTTTGAGGATCTCTCAAGTATCCAACAGAAGGTATACCATTGATTGCCTATCTATCAGTACTCAACCTCTACCTTCATTGCCGTAAGTATCTCCTTTTGTTTTGCAGTTAAGTCGCTAGGAGTTATCTTACGGCTGGTAAACTCAATGAGTTTTATTTTTTCGAGCTCTAAAAATATCTTCTCAGGGGTGTACATACTCAAAAGCCCGGCTTTTTTCATCCGTTTTAAGACCCACCGACGAAGGAGAAGTGAAAGATATGAAACGAAGAGGGTACCCTGTGTGATATCTCTGGTATGGGTCCCATATGGGAATACACGCTTTCTTTCCATAAGTTGCATCATGAAATGTCTATCTGCTGCCTGCAAGTCATAATGTGAAAGACATTCATCCCACTTTAAATCTGCTCCAGAGTACAATATTGCAAATCGACCCAATTTCTTTACGTGCTTTGATATGGCTCTTGTTTTTAAGGAAACATCCAATTTGTTATTTTCAATCCTCCATCCAATAAAAGGTTCATAAGATCCTGCAACCTCTTTCACAGTAGATGATGGATTCACTCCAGGGTATATCTGACTTTGATCAAGACGATCACAAATTTGGCGGAGATTTTCATAAATCCGCTTTTGTTCACTCTCATCTTTTTGTGGGCTGTAATAGAGATACCCTTGCACTGGGACAGAACTAAGCTCTATATTAAATGGAAGCACAAAAATGCTATTGTTGTCATAAATATTTAAATTACTTGGATGCATGAGCATCTCTTGATTATGCTTCTCAAACTCTTGTAATTCAGTGACATCCATTGAGATTGGAAGAATATATGGTGTGTTTGCATGGTGAAGCTCATGCAGATTCATTGCTGTGTAACCACTGCGATTTTGGACAAGGAGAGTATTTTGTACATCTAATCCCAATGAATTTAGTATGCTAAGTGCTTCTTTGCATGAAGATGTGCCTGGAATAGGTTGATTGCAGGGGGCGTAGAAAACGGGAAGACTTGCATCGACATCGTAAATAACGGTAATATTTTCATATTCAGGTTCAAGACCTGATATTGAATCATGGTATAACTCACTACTTCTCACGCCACGATCCATATCAATACTGATATCATACACAGCAGTATAGAGTGAATTAAACAATGAAGTTGCATCAAGGAAGTGAAGCAGATTTTGACAGAACAAGAATGGAATTTGACTACTACCGATTTTTTGTAATAGCTTTGTAATCACCTGATTGCTAAACTTTAAGCTGGGATTTCGAAGATACATTGCAGTACCTTCATACCAACCTGTGGGATTATATAACGCATTTACATTTGTAAGACCAGAGAAGACAATACCAAGAATTATTTTTATCTCAGTTGGAGTAAAGTACTTTCGAAGAAGAGTCTCTAAGTCCAGCTCTTCATAGGCCTGGCGGTAGGGAAGAAACTCTCCAAGACTATATACTCCTTTCGGAGATCGAGATTGCTCCCGTACCTTGACAGGGATCCCATTGACATTTTTTCCAAGGTACTTGCTTTTTTGTCGGGTGCGTTTACTCTCTTTGTCATAGTAATACGTTATCTCATAAAGATACTCGTTCCCATTGATTGTTTTCACCCGTGTCGATGTTTTCACCATTTCTTCACAATTAATTATAGGCAGTACTCTTTTAAGTATATTACACCAGTGTGCAGGAAAAAATCTTGTATTTACCTAAAATTCAACTTACAATGCGTGTCGATATACCAGTACAATTGTGCTGATTTGGTACATGCATTTATATTATGAATACTTCTTCCTTATAGTACTAACAAAGAAAATTAGGCATCTTTTGGGAAAAGAAGAAATAAAAAATATAAAAATAGAAAGAAAAATAACACTTTTTTTGCACAATTTATGTATGGATCAGTTACAAAAAGGATTAAATTTGAGTGATTTATATTAGTTTAACTGCCTGAAAATCTATGAGCATGTCTCATGATTATGTGATCCATGCTCTGCACGCATTGTAGAGTGGTTGCTGAAGCAAACTCAAAAAATAGAATGACAGACAGATTCCAACGCAGATAGATTTAAAGTCAGAAAAAAGTGGTTTTTGATTTAGACATCCGTGCATGCCCTTGGAGTGGATTACAGTGCAGGGCCAGACATATCTGAAACCCCTTTTGAGATCATCATATCATCAATGCGAATCAGCATACTAACAACCTCTTCTGAACTCTGAATTGACTGACGCTTTGAACGAAGTGGCTCTAGCACTCCTGCTTGAACCATGTCAA
>JAITWW010000093.1 GCA_031285085.1 Candidatus Methanofilum arcanum | reverse complement strand
TTATTGATCAGTCCTATTCTTACGTTACCATCACTGATTGGAACTGGACATTTACTGCAAACGGTGTCCAAATTGAGAGTTCTACTGATCAAAACCCTGAGATCCAGTTTGTGTTTGATGATAGCAGAACATTCCCTCCACATATCACTGCAGAGCTTACCATTACTGATGCAAGTGGAGAGACATTTTCCGTAACTCATAACGTCGAGATCTCTGCACGTCTATTCCCCTTGGCTGGGTTTGCTTTTGTGCACTCAAATCCTCCAGGTATTGTAACATTTATTGATCAAACCTTAGTTGATCCAATCATTGCTGGCGATGCACCTCTTCGGTATCAGTGGGAGTGGGATTTTGGGGATGGAACTCCTCCTATTGTTACGTCGTACTTCAGTCAAAACCCAGAGCACACCTATGACGAACCTGGTACATATCTCGTGACTCAAACTGTTCGGCTCATGGATGAATCCCTGGAAAACTGTGTTCGTGAAAATAAGTTCAGTATGTATGTGACTATTTCTGATCCTCTTCCAGCGATTGCGATGTTTACGGCAGCTCCTCTCACTGGTTTTGCCCCTCTTACAGTTTCCTTCACTGATCTTTCGACAGGGGATATTGCGACCTGGAAATGGAGTTTTGGAGATGGAACTGCGCCCATGTATGAGCAACATCCGGTGCACATTTATAATGAACCTGGTATCTACACCGTTACTTTAGAGGTGTTTGATGCAGATGGCGCCGCTTTAGATTCTATTTCAAAGAGTCACCTTATACACGTAGAGTCACCTTTGTCCCTTTCTGCTCAGTTCACTGCAGCTCCGCGTGTAGGTCTTCCTCCTCTTGCGACCTCCTTTACTGATCTTTCAGTAGATGCAGTAGAATGGAAGTGGGATTTTGGAGATGGCACGATCTCATATGAACAGCACCCACTCCACACGTACACGGATGAAGGCACATATAAGGTTGTTTTACAAGTCTGGGATCTGGATGGAAAATCAGCAATGACTACTGAAGAGAACTTTATTCATGTCTCATTTGCTCCCGATCCTATCGCTGACTTCGCTGCTATTCCCTCAAGCGGTCCTGTTCCTCTTGTTGTTTCATTTGTTGATCAAACTATCTCCCATGGCACAATAGATTCCTATTTCTGGGATTTTGGAAATGGTGAGTTTTCTACTCAAAAAAACCCAACTGCCGTGTACTCTACACCCGGGAGCTATGATGTTACATTGACGGTTACCGATCAGTACGGAACAGATAGCTGTACAAAACTGAATGTTGTTATTGCTGAAACACTGCAGGTTGTGTTCGTAGCAGATCCACCGTCTGGTCTTCCTTCCCTTCATGTTTCATTTATTGATTTAAGCACTGGTGCTCCTACTCTCTGGAAATGGGACTTTGGTGATGGACATAGCTCAAACGAACCAAATCCTGTGAACATTTATACAGAACCTGGAACCTATGAGGTTACATTAACAATCTTTGATGCACATGGAAAAACAAGTCGTGATACAAAAACAATCAAAGTGTTTAACCCACGAACCCAAGCGAACTTTGTTTGGGAAACACCAGTTGATCTTACTGCAGAATTTACAGATATCTCAGCGGGAGAAGGAATTAATTTCTGGGAATGGAACTTCAATGATGGGAGTGAGTTTGCATATGAACAACATCCAGTGCACACGTTCCCATCTAGTGGTGAATATACTGTTATTCTTAAAATTTCAAATGGAATTTCCACGAGTACGAAATATAGGAGTGTACGAGTTCCATAGAGGAGGATAGTTTGATTTTTAAGTACATCCTTTTTTTTTAATCATGCAAATTGCATTCTCCTAAATTTATTCTATATTCTTCTTTTAACAAATCGCCTTCATTATGCCCTTTTTTATCCTGTGTCATGAAGCGGTGTATATACTTAGGGACACATCTGCTGAGATTATGAGATCCATGATGGCGCGATTCTATCACCTGAGTTTCCACTCTCCATTTTTCTTGATAAGTCTGCTAAGAGACACTGTGAAGCTTTCATATTCTCTACTCCCAACTGAGAAAATTTGCAAATGTATATATTTGGTATTGAGGCATAGGATATATGTTATCAATGAACGGGGGTATGATGCGTCACTGGTTTGACAATTCACGGCGTGTATTGGTGACAGCCAAAGTTCATGTAGCGTCAAAATCATGAGCTTTGTTTGAATAAAACCAGTTATGCATAGATTGAGTTTATGCATGCATACGAAACGACTCAATGATATCCCTGTTTAGCAGGTGTTAACCCTTGAGTCAGGATTGGATGGAGAATGGGGAAATGTTAATTACGAAACAATCACATTTCAGGCGAATTTTACTTAGTATATGCCTGATAATATTTTTGATTGCGGGAGCTGGTGTAGCGTCAGCAGCTGTACAATTATATGCACCAGATAAACCCGTTGTCAGATGGATAAATGATGATACACTCCTGGAAGGTACGAACTTAAAATATACAAGTTCAGCTGATCCAGGTAAATTCACGGTTTATATCTCTGAAACTGAGGAACCACTTAGTGATAAAAAATATCAAATTGGGATTATTATCAGCCCACAGACGATGACTGGTGAACAATGTGATCGTCCACCTATTATCTATGAATCAAGCAAAAATGCTCGTTTTGATGATTTGCATGGAACAAACACTGGCTACTCACAGGTCTATGGATATGGAGATAGATTCAGATCTTTTGTTCCAAATGGGGAGACATATCCGTCTGAAGGTGTAGCTGTTCCATATAATGGAATGCGATATTATGCAGAGATAGAAGTCTCACCTCTGGACTGGTTCATCAATGCAAATGGAGCTGAGTGGTATTTCCCAGTGGAATTCACAACAATGGGTGTTTCACCATCAGCAAGTACAAGTCCAGGCACACCAATCTCAACTAAATCTGGAACGTACAAAATTCATGTGCAAGATGTCAGTCCTGGAATTTCACAATCAGATCCAGCATCTTATGCGGACGACACAGTAGAGATCAAAGAAGGTGAGGTTAAAATTCAGTTTCTCAATACTGCGAATGAACCCGTTGAAGACGTATCAGCCGTTCCAATAGGAACAACTCTGTTTATCACTGGCATCAATACAGACTCTCCGTATACCTTTATCTGGCTGACAGGAGGAGATCTTCCACCTTGTGGTGTTAATCCATTATCTGTGCCATATGATTCAAACCCACTCATACTTGCAAATGAGTATGGTCGCATTCCTATAACACGGTGGGATTCCAAAATTCTACCAAAAGCAGCAGGTACATACACGATTGTTGCATCTTCACAAAATCCAGGATCCTTCCAACCAGGATCTGATGGTGATGGCTCCCAATGCGTTGATTGTAACACTCCTTGTTATGAGTCTGGTGTCTGTGGACTTGACAGCTGTCCCAACTGTGCTCGTATCGATCGAAAGCCCTTAACTTTCATAGAACCAGAGCTGAATGTCTCTCTTGATGAGCTCATTGATCGTTGCTGTTGTGATGGATATCCCTGTGGAATACTTGGAGGGGATAGCCCTATCATTCTGAGAGGTAACACTGGCGGTAGTCAGGAGCTTAAAATCTGGCTATTTGGAGAAGGGATGCTTGGTCCAGTGAAGTACCTGGAAAAAACAGCTCATGCTGATAATACTGGGTACTTTGAGTTTGATATCAATCATGAACTCATAAAACAGGCTGGTATCAATATCTGTTCACTTGCTTCAGGCTCCTATAGTGTTGTTGTTCAGGTTCCTTGGCTCAATAAGGTCTTTGATGTCATTCCTGACACTGATGATGTAAGTGATGGAATCTACACGGCAACACCGGGAAGTATTTACGTTATCTCTTCTGAACCAGTGAGATGGACACGCAGCTTCCAGATTGATGGTGCAGGATCACTTCTTGGAACGCAGGCATTAAACGCTCTGATTGCTGCATTAGATTCTTCACTCATTGATGATCGGTATGTTGTCTTACAGTTCAAGTTTAATGATGTTACTGCATCTGGTAGTGTTGATTTCAGTGCAAATCCTGTTGCAGGAAACACTCCGTTAAAGGTACAGTTCAAAGACGAATCTGGATTCCTTCCAGAGTCTTGGCTTTGGGACTTTGGTGATGGACAGACATCATCTGAGCAGCATCCCGTTCATACCTATGAGAAAGCTGGTACGTACTCAGTAACCCTTACTGCTACTGGTCAGAGTGGCCCAAAACAGCTAGTGAAGACCTCATACATCACCGTTACGGCATCACCAGGAACAGACTTCAGCATCAACCCTGAGATCGCATCAATTGGTGAACAGATCCAGTTTACTGATCTTTCAGTTCCAAAGCCTCTGACTTATCTTTGGGACTTTGGTGACGGTACAACATCTCCATTAGAAAGTCCAGTTCATAAATATGACAAGCCTGGTCTAAAAGATGTCACACTGACAATCAGCAACCAATATGGTATTGGAGAGCCTCTGACAAAACAAGTGCTTATCAAAAAACATGCTCCAGTTGCTGATTTCGCTGCATCTCCAGTAAGTACTTCTGGATATCCTGGCCGTATCTTCTTCACCGATCTTTCAGAATACCAAGAGCTAAGCGAGATTGAAAGCTGGACATGGGTTTTTACTGAAATCACAACTGGAGTTACCCTCGCTTCAAATGAACAAAACCCAATGATTGTCTTTAATGAGCCAGGTGTTTACACGGTTTCACTCACGGTAGAAAACAATGGAGGTGGATCTACTGAGGTGAAAGAGGCTTATATCACAATTGGAGCTGAAGATTATGTTCCAACTGCTTCTTTCACTGCAAATCCATTGTGGGGACCTGAACCACTGACTGTTCAGTTCACTGACACATCAAATATTAAGCCAAAAACCCTTACGTGGGACTTTGGCGATGGTGAAACCCTCATTTGGGAATGTACTGAGGGTTGTGCCCTTGATCCTTCTGATCCAAAGCGTAATCCAAAACATACCTATCAGAAGGCAGGTACCTACCATGTCGTCCTCACTGCTGATGATGGTCTTGGTGTCTATGTATCAAAACCACCAACCACCATTACCGTTGGAGGCACTCCAGAGGCGAAGTTCAGAATAGATAAGGAAGTTGACGGGAAGGAAGTTCGCATCGGCATTGGAGAGACCGTTCGATTTATTGATGAATCAACTGGCAATCCAACAAGTTGGAAATGGGACTTTGGAGATGGTAGCACATCTGCCCTTCAAAGCCCGATGCACAGCTACAGCAAGGCTGGAACATACACAATATCACTCTCTGTAAGTAATGTGTATGGAGAGAGTAAACCATTTACAAAGACCATTGTGGTGACAAATGATCTTCCTGTTGCAAGCTTCTATTCCACTCCTTATGAGAGCTCAAAGAATCCAGTTCGTGTCTCCTTTACAGATACCTCAACAGGGTACATTGAAAAATGGAATTGGATTTTCGAGTTTGATGAACAAGTCATTGGAACCTCTGCCGAACAAAACCCAGTGATGATCTTTGACAAACCCGGTGACTATAAGATCACACTTATTGTCAGCAATAACGGTGGCAGCAGCAATGAAGCAGTTGGTACTGTCACTGTCGGTAATGAACGTGCAAAGGTCTTCTTTGACGCGACGCCTCTCTGGGGTCTCGCTCCATTGACGGTTCAGTTCACCGATAGATCAGATCCAGAACTGAAGCCAAAAACCCTTACGTGGGACTTTGGAGATGGTGAGACCCTCGTTTGGGAATGTACTGGGGACTGCCCCCTTGATCCAACGCGTAATCCAGAGCACACATATCAAAAGCCAGGCTGTTATTATGTTACTTTAACTGCTGATGACGGTCTTGCTCTCTATATCTCAGAACCAGTGGAGATTGTCGTTGGTGGTCCTCCAATTGCTGCATTCAGAATGGATAAACCAATTGTTGAAGATAAGGTGGTTGTTCGAATTGGTGAAGAGATTTCCTTTACTGATCTCTCAACAGGAGATCCAACGGATCTCTCATTAGGAAATCCAACGAGCTGGAACTGGAATTTCGGTGATGGTAGTACCTCTGCTCTTCAGAGCCCAATGTATAGTTACAGTACCCCCGGTGAGTATACTGTCTCTCTCTCTGTTAGCAATATCTTTGGTGCGAGTAAGGTTCCTGCAACAGCAACCATTCTGGTAACGAATGAGGCTCCTGTAGCAAGTTTCTATGCCACTCCTTTAGATAGTCCAAAAAATCCGGTTCGAGTGTTCTTCACCGATACCTCAAGTGGGTATATCGATGATTGGCATTGGACATTTGAGCTTGACGAAAAAGTCATTGGAACCTCTGCCGAGCAGCATCCTGTGATGATCTTTGATAAACCAGGCATCTACACGATTATACTTGTTGTCAGCAATAATGGTGGTAGCAGTAATGAGGCTGTAGGCAATGTGACTGTTGGAAATAAGCGTGCAGAGGTTTTCTTTGACGCAGATCCTCTTTGGGGACCAGAACCACTGACTGTTCAGTTCACCGAACGATCAGATCCTGAACTCAAACCAAAAACCCTGATTTGGGACTTTGGAGATGGTGAGACCCTCGTTTGGGAATGTACTGGGGACTGTCCCCTTGATCCAACCGATTCAACGCGTAATCCACAACACACCTATCAGAACGCAGGTAGCTATTATGTTACTTTAACTGCTGATGATGGTCTTGCTCTTTATGTCTCAGAACCTGTCATGATCACGGTTGGCTCAGCACCACAAGCAAATTTCAGAATGAGCAAAGACATTGCATCAATTGGTGAAGATGTTCTCTTTACTGATATCTCAACAGGAGATCCTGACAGCTGGCAGTGGAAGTTTGGCGATGGTTCTTGGTCTTCACTGCGTAGCCCCGTTCACAGCTATTCACAATCAGGAACCTATGAGGTAACGTTAACTGTTGGAAACCGGTATACCAGTTCCGCATCTGTCACCAAATCGATCTTGATTGTAGAAGATGCACCTACACAAGCAAATATAGACTTTGAAGTTCATCCTCAAAAAAATCCCTGGCTTCCAACAACCATGCAGTGTACTGATCTCTCTCAAGGGGTTGTTATCACCTCATGGGATTGGGAGTTCATTAGAGATGGCGTTGTAGTCTGGTGTTCATCTGAGCAGAACCCAATTGCAGTCATAAGTGAACCTGGAATCTATGATGTAAGACTTACTATTCGAAACAACGGTGGAGAAGCATCCTTAACAAAGAAAAGATATGTTGTTATCGGGGAAGGGAACTCTGTGCTTATCTACCCAGGCTGGAACCACGTTTCTGTTCCTGTTGAACTTGCAAATGGATTTAATACCATGGCAGATGTTTTTGCAGGAATTCAGACCGGTGCGTGGCCATATTCAGTCTATAGTTGGGAAAGGCAGGACTGGATGGAAGTCCCTGATAATTACATTGTTACTCCACTTGAATTAGTGAGAGTGAACAGTGCAGAGCCTGGTGTTATAGAAGGCACCTTTGTGTTTGCAACAAGGGAAGGTAACTATCAAACCACATTACTGCCTGGCTGGAATGGTATTGGTATCTCAGCATGGCAACCAATCATAGCGAGCGAGGCACTTGCAAGCATTGAAGGAAAGTGGGATCGTGCCATTGGATATGATCCAGTACGCCAGGTTTGGGAGGATCCTATTTATAGTGCAATAAATGCAGATAAACGCTACATGCACCCTGCTATGGGATATTTAATCCTAATGGATGAAGAAGCGAGCTTCACGAGTGGTGTAAAACTGTGAGGAAGAAGAATGATTAAACAACTTATGGTAGGTCTGATCCTGCTGTCTGTCTTTTTTGGGGCAACAGCAGTGGCAGAACCTCTCCCGATATTTTTCTATGGTGATCTGATTGTTGGAGGAGAACCTGCAGCAGTTGGCACCAGTATTCAGGCATACATAGATGGTACGCCTGCAAGTGAAGTTCGTGTGCTGGAAACAGAAGGAACGTATGCAACAACTGCATATCCCATCATGGTTCAGCTTGCGTCAGGTGTGCTCCCTGCTGATCAGATGATCACATTCATGATCAATGGATATCCAGCAATTACAACAGCTACCTATGTAGAAGGGGCTACTGAGAGGCTGGATATTATATCTGATTCTAATACTCCACCACAACCAAAACTCAATGTCATTCCAAAGGGTGGTATTGTCTTTATTGGTGAAGAAGGTCTTGATCTGAGTCACATTTTACCTGATAACACGAGTATCTACTGGTTTAGCCCAAGTCAAGATGCTCTCATCAGTGAACCAGCAGCTGAGATCTTAATTCCATTTGCGCACTCATTCTTCGTAAGTCCAGATCAGTTCCGACTAGAAGCCTATGAAACCACCGGTATATACGGATCATATGGTGCATACCGACTTGGAAACTGGTATCTTATCAATGAAGAGGGTCTATATGAAATTGCTTTTGTTGTTCAGGATCCATCTCTCTCTCTTGGAGTCTGGAACCAGGATAATAAACAGACAGTATCCGTAAACGGAGGAAAAGTTCCTGCTGGAGATTATATCAACTTTATTGTGAAAACAAATCTCTACGCAGCAGTACAGCAACGTATTGGCTTAAGTGGTTTAGATGAAGTTCCTGCTGGTATTATTCATATCTTTGCGAGTGGCCCAACTGGTATGGAATATCCATCCTTACAGGGGAGAAACAACAGCATCACCCTGAGAAGCCTTGCAGTGACTGCTGATCCATGGTACTGGCCAAACAATGATAATATCAATGATGGCTGGAATACACGTGCCGTTAATGCCAATAACTACCGGCTGTACGTCAATGGTATTTATACATTCTATGCAATTGCTCACCTCAACAACATTCAAAACAACTATCTTGTTGAAGGAAAGACAATCACACCAGAAGGAAAGATCGAACTCGTTGATGATGAGGTTCAAGTCTCTGTAAATGAACCTGTTGTTACTCGTGGCGAGTCCTTTACGGTAACCATTACTGGAAAACCAGGTAAGACCTATATCATGACCATCATGGAGACCTCTCCTGGATCTAATCCTGCAGAGTGTGCACCACTTAAGGTCAATGGTGACTACTGTGAGCGTCCACCAATTATCAACAATGAACAAGATGGGGTTGGTTCAAAGATTATTTTCGATCTTGAAAGTGGTCCATTCCACGTTGGAGAAACAATGCTCGCTCCAAATAACTGTGGAACAAAAGGAATCATTCGATCTGTAGTCCCAACCGATCGCCCTGGTTTTAGAAATGTCATTGCAAACGGTGTATATTACTATGCATTGATAACAACTGACTCTGATTCAGAACCAAGACCGGGTGTTAGAACAGTTCTCATAAATACCGGCCCAGACATGGCTCCAGATATTACCTGGAAGATCAATGTTCAAGAGGTTGAAGCGGTAGAAGGTGGATTCTATGTTCCTGCCACAAATTCAAAGCCTGGATTTTCACTTGTTACCGTCAATAAGGGTACTGTAACTATTGATGTCGATACTACAGAGACCTATCTCGGAAATACCATTAAGCTGAGTGGTACAAACACAGACTCAAATGTTGTCTACCTCTACATGACTGGCCTTGGTCAAAACCAGTGTGGAAACGACATTCTTGGATGGAAGCGTGCCAACGAAAAACAGAACATCGTCATTTTAGATCCACGTATCTACAAATCGGTGTGTAAAGATGAACTCCGTGAATTTACCGCTGTGAAAGTACCTGTCAAAGATGACAATACATGGGAGTACTATTGGGAGACAAAACTCGCTCCAATCGATCCTGGTACATATACCGTCTATGCCGTTAGTCAGCCAATCAATGCATGCTGTCTTGATTGTGCATGTGCAGGCTATGGAGAGGCTGCAATAACGCTCTTCAAACCAGATATTACTGCGGTACTCGAACCTGCACTCATTGAACTTCCAATTGATTGCTGTGCAGGAGGATGTACTGGTATTAGTCCAGATACTATCACTATCACAGGAGTAGCAACTGGTTTCCCACACACTAAGAATGGTCACGAAACCAATCGTGAGCTCAATATGTGGATCTTTGGAGATGAGACCGTTGGTAACCAACCATATCTCAATGCAAGAATTCCAGTCTATGGTGATGACACGTTTAAGGTAAATCTCCTTGATTACGGCCTTGAACTCTGTAAACTTAAACCCGGATGTTATTCAGTCATTCTGCAGCATCCAATGTACAACCATCAGTTTGACATGGTCAAAGAGACTGATGTCACTTCCCAGTTCGACAAGAATCGTATCTGGATGGTTACATCCTATCCAAATGAATGGAGTAAACTCTTCCCACTCCAAGGAACTGGAGCTTTCTTAGGAGCAGCAGCAGTCACTGAGATCGAGACCTTCCTGAATGCTGGATACGTTGATGACAGCTACATTGTGCTTCAGTTCTGTATTATCGATGACCGTGTACCAATTGCAGCATTCTCTGCTGAACCAACCTCTGGAAGTGCACCGTTAGCAGTTGAGTTTACCGATCTTTCAAAGGGTAAGGATCTTGTGTCCTGGTTCTGGGATCTTGGAGATGGTACAACATCAACAGTTCGAAACCCAACTCACACGTACATGCAACCTGGCGAGTACACGGTATCATTGACAGTGACAACAGCCGATGGCACACAAGACACCGCAACAAAGCCAAACTACATTAAAGTGCGTCTTCCACGCATCACCGCTGATTTCACCGCTGCGCCGCTCAGTGGCATGGCCCCACTGACAGTTCTCTTCACAGATAAGTCAACAGGATCACCCACAAATTGGTTCTGGGACTTTGGTGACGGTGGAACTGCCGTTGGTGTGAAAAATCCCGAACATGTATATCAGTATGGTGGAACGTACTCTGTAACGCTTACCGTAACCCTTGGTGAGGATGTTGATAGAATAACAAAAGAAGAGTACATCACCGTTGAGGGAGAGCCATGTCCACCAGGTCCTGGCCCAGGTCCAAGTCCAATTGATCCTTCAACAGTGACACTCTATCCAGGATGGAACCTTATATCCGTGCCACGCGTACTTGATGGAAACTATAACACCGCTGTGATCTTTGAAAAAGTTCCAACAGGAGGTCACGCTATCTGGAGCTATGATCCATATCAACAGTACTGGACTCAGGTAATGTCTGACACTATCATTGAGCCACTTCAGGGATACTGGATCTACACAACCAGCATAGCAAGCATTCCACTGACATTCAAAAATGATCCTGTTGCAATTCCACCAAGCAGAAATCTGCCAAATGGCTGGTCACTCATTGGATTTACTGGCAGCACTCCTGCAACGGCAAAAGATACCCTGAGTTCTGTAAAGAACGCCTGGGTCTATGTCCATGGATGGAACGCTGCAAACCAACAGTGGGAACCAATGGTTGCGAACGGTGGCCAGTACGAGAATAGCTACATGTATCCAACCCTTGGATACTGGGTATACATGGATGAGCCAGGCACACTGGCAGCTATTGGTGCGTGAAAATAATGGTACCAGTATCTGTAACTTGCAGATACACGGCTACTCTGCTCTTTTTTTTGATAACCTGCAGTGTATGCATGAGTGTATCTGCAGAAACACCTGTTCTCCCCTGTGAGTTCTATGGTCCTCTGTATATTCATGGAGAACCTGCTCCTGCTGCCACTATTATAGAGGCGAAAATTGGAGGAGTGGTTTATGGCATGATTGTTACCACAGACCAGGGTGCTTATGGAGGTCCTGGTACTTTTGATCAACGTCTAAAAGTTGTAGTTGACAGTTCCATTCTTGCGCAAAATAACCTCATTGAGTTCTGGATTGATGGTCAAAAAGCTGAGCAATCTCTCTCTTATGGGCCTGGCAGTAGCATCCAGATGGTCTTATCTGTTGGACTTCCTCCAGCTGTGCTTCAAGCGCCAACAATAAAAGAGACAAGCTCCCAAACACCAACCATAGTCCAAACAAAACCTCCAACTTCTGCTCCAACAAGTGTTCCTGGGCCTACATATACTGTACCACCAGATGTGACGCCAACAGCGATACCAACGGCAATACCAACCTTAAGACCTACAGACCCATACACCTCGTTCCCCACTTCAACACCTCTACCAACTGCAAATCCTGTAAATCAGGATCAACTTCCAGCATTTGCTCAGACATTCTGGGGCAGTGTACGAATGTACGATGATCCAATTCAGGCAGGAGGATATGTAGAGGCACGGGTTACTGGAGTTGATATTTCCGGTCCAAATAATCCTGTTACAACAGGACTTGGTTTCTTTGGCAGACCACAATCACTATGGCCAAATCTTGAGGTTCAGGGTGTTGAAGAGGGAGCACGTATTGAGTTTTGGGTTTGGGACTCGATCCACCGAGCATCACGAGCATATGTGCGTATTGTAGGAGAAGAATGGCAAAACTTCCTTCCTTTCCAACCAGGAGAAAGTACCGAGATTGAGCTCTCCATTCAGAACAAAATTCCAACCCCTGTAGAAACAATTCCACCTGCTGCTATTCCAGTATCTGAGTGTGATAGTGGTGTTCCAATCCTTCCAATGCAGATCTGGGGAAGTGTGTACTTTAACAACATTAATGCTGCACAGATTGCAGAGGCAAAGCAGCTTGATCTTGATTTGTATACATATCTGACTCCTATTCAGCGAGGTGGAAAGGTTGAAGCTGTTATAGATGGATATGATGTATCAGGTCCGACAAATCCGCTTACGCTGCGAAGTGCTATCTCATTTGGTTCTGGTACATATGATGAAAAATTAGCAATTCAAGGATCATGTGTTCCAGATAATACAGAAATACGGTTCAGAGTATGGGATGTCTATTGGCAAAGGCCAGTTTCTGCTTTAATTCACCTTGCTGATGAACCACAAGGTGTGTACCATGAATCTATTCCGTACCGAGCAGGTGAGATGGTTGAAGTTATGCTACTCGTTGGTTCACCACCTGAATCATTAGAGGTACACCCGACGCCAACACCAACACCAAACACCGCTCCACATAAATTCTATGGAAAAGCGGAGTTCAATGGGTACCCACTGCGTAGTGGAGATATGATCCTCGCAACAACGGAAGGGGTTGATTTACGTAATCCAATGAATCCATATACTGTGCATGAGTTTGGAACTTTTGGAAATCCAGCAGGCTCTGATATGCTGATCATCGAGGTTCCATACTGGGCTGATCGGATTGAGTACAGTGACTCTAACATTATCATCACAGATAATACTGGCTCTACCGCTGCAGGGGTGAGTCAACGAGTGGCAGTGCAACGTGTTCCAATTAACTTCTGGATTAAACCCCAAAACTACGAATATTGGTATAAAGCTCAAGTTCGAAATCCACTTGCTGGAGATATATGGTCTAATAGCTACCCATTCATGCCTGGGTCCATTGCAAATGTGGAGTTGAAGACAGCTGTTGATTCTCAATTTATGAGTTTCCAGGATATTGTATCAAATCTACATGCAGTTTATCTTCCATCTGATACATCAGAATGGTAGCGGCTTTGGGGTATATTGAATTGAATAGTGTGAAACAATGAAAAACGTGGTAATTCACCACAATTTTTCAGATATTGTATAACATTTGGTGTTTTTATGAGATATAAAATATGTATGTATATTATGTCCCTTTTCATATGTATTGGGATATCTGGAGTTGTAGCATCTTCTCCGTTTCTCCCCTGTGAGTTCTACGGGACTATTGTCATTGATGATGATCCAGCCCCTGCTGATACCGAGATTATCGCATATATTGGTGACAGAGCAGCTGGTTCAGTAACAACTGAACATGCAGGTCTATATGGCGGCATTGGAACATTTGATATCCGCCTTGTAGTTATTCCTCTTGCCGAAGAGCTCAGTGATGGAACTGCTGTTATTCGATTTGCTATTGGAGATCGTTTTGCAGATCAAACGTTTATCTTTGAAAGTGGACATAGCACTGAGTTGAACCTTACTTTTGGAGAACATAGTGATGAGGTAAGTGATCTTATTGGGATGAATATCGAAACACCTGATGATACATCATCTGAAACATAAACTGCCCTTTTTTTATGCGTCATTTGTTTCTGTAAAATCCGCTATCGTGCTGTATTTTTTATCCATTTTTCTCTTTCTGACTTTTTACACCTATCTCTCCCTCTCATCAGCTTGACACAGTTCATGAGAAGTAATATAGTATATGAACCCTATAATATACATTATACAGAGGCAACACGCTTCTCACATGTGGGGGATGATTCATGTCACAAGGAGCACAAGATTTAGAGGCAGATTATAAAGCTTCTCTCAGCGAAGTGAAAATGCGACTGCAAGAACTTGAAGCATTGGTAAAAGGACTCACTGATGAAGTTCTTGATTTGAGAGCAGTCATCTTACATATTCAAAAAGAAAAGAGGACTGCACCTGTTATACGTGAAGTTCCAATACAAAATGAAAACAGACCTTCTCCGATTCGCCCAATTATTACAGCAACTCCAGCTGTGGAAAATATTCCAAATAAAAATGCGCAGGTTCCTTCTTCTTCCCATGATTCTGACTCTTCTTTGATTGGTGCCAAAAACACCGGAAAAAAAGAGGAACATATGGTACCGAAAATGCAACGAGATGGAACAGTTCGTCTTACGAAAGAAAGTGGGGAAGATATTATCATTGCATCAGCTCTTGATTCTCGTAACAAAGAAGGTACAAAGAAAAAGAGTGTGAATGATATCATTGTTGCTGATGAGTAGAAAGACTATGGATTTTGCATCTTTTATAAGATTATTCCTTTTTTGAGCGTTATGTATATTACAGCTCTTGATATTGATAATTTCAAATCATTTTCAAGAAAAACACACATTCCAGTGTATCAGGGATTTACTGTGATATCTGGCCCAAATGGATCTGGGAAAAGTAATATTATTGACTGTATTTTATTTGTCCTTACCCTCTCCTCTTCCCGCTACTTACGTGCAGAAAAATTGACTGATCTTATTAATGTGAATTCAAACCGAAATACTGCTGAGGTCCAAATTGAATTCTCAGATGGCACAAAGATTCGAAGAAAGATTAAACGGACGAAAAATGGGTACTACAACTATCTCTATCTCAATGAAAAAAGTTGTCGTCAGTCCGAACTGCTCGAATTTTTGGCTCAGCGTGGCATCATTCCCCATGGTTACAATGTAGTTATGCAGGGGGATATCAATCGGATTATTGAGATGAGTGAGATCGAACGAAGAAAAATTCTTGATGAGATTGCAGGGGTCTCTGAGTTTGATCAAAAGCGCGATCTTGCACGAAATGAGCTAGATCGGGTTCATGTTCGTATTCAAGAGGAGACTGTACACCTCTCATCTCTTGAATCTCGCCAAAATGAGCTTGAAAAACAACGCGAGCAGGCATTACGCCATCGTGAGCTCACAACAACGCTTGATTATCTTACACGCTGTAGACTATATGTGAGAATTTCAAAGAAAAAACAAGAGTATAATGACATTCTCTCTCTTATTTTTGATGAAAGCAAAAAAATAACACATTTTCAAGAACATATCGATGCTTGTGTTGACAAAAAAGAACACTATTCTACCGCATTGTCCGAGCTTGATGCTACCATTGCTGCAAAAACAGGAGATGAGTACCGTGATCTTATTCGTGTTATTGCAACTGCTGAGGCTTCTATTGAGAGTGCACAGGATCGGATCGGACGTGCTGAAGCTGAGAAACAACAACATCACCAGCAGCTAAATTCAATTTTTGCGGAGCGAAAACGATATGAGTCATCCATTGAGAAGTACACAAATTCCCTTCGAGAGTTGATGATTGATAAGAGTACTCTTGCCATAACTCTGTCGACAGTTGAAGAGGAAAAAGCCCGGGTAGTTGAGGCACTATCATCCTATGGTGAGAAAGAACGAGATATTGAACAACAGTATCAAGCCCTTGATAAAGAGATTCGTGAGAAAAAAGAGCTTCGAAGTGTTTTAATTCGTAACCAGGATGTGCTTCTTGAGCGATCTCGAATGAGAAATTCTGAGAAAGAGCGTTTTTTGTCAAGATTAAAAGAAGTAAAAGATGAATCCACTACAATAAGTGATTCTTTGGTCAGTGCAAAGGAAGCGTATGAGGAAGCACAGCATCAGACTCACCAATTTGAAACTGCTGTACATGCAGCCGAAAAGGAAGTATATCAAAAGCGTGAACAACGTGAGAACCTTTCACGTCGTGTCCGTGAGATTCAGTATGAGTTGCATCGAAAAGAAGCGCAGCAACAGGCATCCGGGAGATATGGGAAAGCAATTGAGGCAGTGCTCTCTATGGAAGGAGTGCATGGAACCCTTGCTTCACTTGGAAGATGTAAACCAGAATATGCAACAGCTTTGAATATAGCAGCTGGAAATCGACTGAATTTCGTGGTTGTAGAGCATGTTGATGTGGCAGCAGATGCAATCTCATATCTGAAAATTCATAATCTTGGCCGAGTAACATTTTTGCCTCTCAATAAACTTCGTCTTCCATCTCTCCCTACCATTCGAAAAAATGAGGCCATTATTGGACTTGCTGTTGATCTCCTTGAGTTTCATCCGAAGTTTTCGAATGCATTTTTGGTCACACTTGGAGGAACTGTTGTCATGCGCTCTTTATCTGATGCACAAGCTCGTATGGGACAGTACCGTATGGTAACACTTGATGGTTCTTTGATCGAAAGAAGTGGTTCGATGACGGGAGGTAGTCTCCAACAAAAATCTTCTATTGGGTTTGGTATGTCATTTGTTGATGATCTCCATGTTTTGTCAGAGCAACTGGCAGCCCTCTCTCGTGAAGAAGAGATGTGTGAAGCATCATATTCTCATGCAAATGCAGAACGAGATCGCCTTCTCGGCAAACGCGTTGAGGCTTCTGAGGAACTTGTTCGTTCAAAGGCTGTGTATGATGAGTATGAACGCCGTTTGAAGAGTCTTTCTGTGGAATGTGTTGGTATTGAGGCCAAACTTGTAGAGCATTCAAAGGAAAGTGATGATACATCCAGTGAGCTTGCTCGTATTGAGAAAGAACGAGCTTTTTTGACTCAAGATATCAATGAGTGTACAGAAAAAATAGAATCACTTTCTCAATTTTTTGAAGGTGACGTTTTTTTAAGACTCAATGAGTCATTAGATCAGATACACATGCAGATCGAAGAGATCAAGCGTCGTATCTCTGCAAAGGACTCTTCTATTGCTGATGAACAACGTGAAAAGAGCTTCGCAAAGCGTAGTCTTGATGCGTTGCTTGCACAGGACGATGAGATACGAACAAAAATCACCGTTCTTGACGAGGAAGTATCACAGCTCCATGCTTCAATCTCTACCTATAAGATTTCTATTTCTGAAACCCATCATCGCCAACGTGAATTTACAGATCAACTGGCAGAGCTTCAGAGTCAGCGTGATACGCTGCTGGTCTCCCTCTCTACTATTGATGAGGAAATGCGAAAGTTCAATGGACAGATTGAGAGGAACTCTGGTATTATTATTGGTCTTGAAGAAAAAAAAGAGAAAATATCTGAAGAGCTCGCGGCCTCATCATCTGAAGCATATGAGGTCACTGATATGAGTCTTGAAGAGATTGAGCAGAAGGTAGCAGCAGCTGAGTATGATCTTTCCCGCCTTGGTCCAGTAAATATGTATGCAATTGAAGAGTATGAGGTTGTCTGTGATAAGCTGGAAAAACGGAAAGAAAAAGTAGAGGTGCTTTCACGAGAGCATGCAGAGATCTGCGAGAGGATTGATCGCTACTCCCTGATGAAACATGATGCGTTTATGCAGACCTATACCGCGATATCAGATAACTTCCGTGAGATTTTTGCAAAACTGACGGTTGGAACAGGAGATATCGTGCTTGACAATAAAGAAGAACCCTTTTTAGGAGGACTTTCCTTTGCAGTTCGTCCCCATCATAAAAATGTACATCTGCTTGCTTCTCTCTCTGGAGGTGAGAAGTCTCTTACAACACTTGCATTCATTTTTTCGATCCAAAAATATCTTCCTGCCCCCTTTTATGCATTTGATGAGGTGGATATGAATCTTGATACTAATAATGTTGAGCGCATTGCAGATATGATTCGTGATCTCTGCAAAGATTCTCAATTTCTGAGCATTTCTCTTCGAAAACCTATGATTGATGCTTCTGATCGGCTTATTGGGGTAACAGTCCGTGAGGATAAAAGTACCCTGGTAACAGGTGTTTCGATACGTGGATGATTATGGCTAAAGAATCAGATAATGAGACGAACACTGAACTTTCTCCCCTCTTTCCATCGGTACTCTCTTCTCATACCTCCCTTCAAACACCTCAAAGTGGAGAGGATCCCATTGGTTTGCTTGTTTATATGGCAGAGCGTGGTGAGATTGATCCATGGGATGTTGATATTGTTCTCATTATCGATCGGTTTTTTTCAGAGGCTGAGCGTCAACGTGCTTTTGATATTCGTGTATCTGGGAGAATGCTTTTTTATGCGGCAACGCTTCTTCGCATTAAAGCTGAATATTTTGATGATGAGAGTGTTGATCATGAGGATGAATCTTTAGAGGAGTTCTGGGAGGGTGAAGATTCTTCGAATATTGTTCGCAGAGAACCAGGGAGAGGGGATCCAATTAGTTTTCTAGAACAAGAGATCTCTCGCCGTCTCCATCGTAAGCATGTTCGCAAGCAGCCAGTGTCTGTGTATATGTTGATTAATTTGCTCCGAAATGCAGAGAAAGAAGAGAGAAGGAGGCAAAGGGAGTCATATCAATCCTATGACATGTATGTGAGTGCTGATGATGTGTCTGATCTTGTTGCACATGAAGAGGCATACCAGGAGTTTACAACACAAGTACTTTCTTGTTGTCATGAACTGATTGAGCAAGATGAGCCAATAACATTATCAGGCCTTGCCAATGAGCTTGATGTTTCCCGCCACCTGGTGTTTATTTCATTGCTTTTTTTAACATATGACGGTTTCATCTCCTTGGATCAGGCTGAATTTTTTGGAGAAATTATTATTACATGTTCAGATTTCTCTTTATTATAATGTTATTATGAATATAACTTATTCACTTTCTTTGATAACTTATTTTCACCCACAAAAACCAATTTTTGAAAAACCCCAAAGGGTGATAAGATAGCACCATGGAAAAAACCAGTAGAATCACAGATTATGCACAAGCTTGCCTCCTTGAACCTGAAAACATCCCATTTATCTTCACTCTGTTCAAAATTGATTTCTGTGGTATAACGTAAAATCATTCTACATTTTACACCCTCAAAAAGAGATATAAGGAATAAAAAAAAGGAGCACTAATAAGAAATGGTGAGAAATAAAATAGCTATGAGGTAGAAGATAAGCCAAAACATAACCGACAAAAAGATGGGGTAATAATGAAGAAGACATACATTCAGCTAACAATACATATTGTACTAGGAATACTGCTTATTGGTTGGGCAATTCCAGGTATATGGGCAGAAAAAAGCGAACCTGAAGAGATCACTGGGCTTGAAATAAAAGATGAGATTGGAGGGGAAGAAACTTTGGAGATAGTGGAGATGGCACCAGAAATAACCCAAATTATGCAATCATCAAATGCAATTGAAGCTGGCATCATGTTATATGAGGGATGGAATCTTGTGGCAACACCTCGAACACTTGATAAAAGCGCAAATACTGCAAAAATATTCGGTGATGTGAATGCTGATGGGCATAGCATCTGGACATATGATGTTGAGAGAGGTGGGTGGATTGATCTGATTCAAGACGACGTCATTAAGCCACTCTACGGATATTGGGTATACACTACACAGAAACAATGGGTTCCTCTCACATACAATACGGATCCCCTTATGGTTCCCCCTTCACGAGCGCTTGCAGAGGGATGGAACCTCGTTGGCCTTTCTGGTATCCAGGATGCAACTGCACGAGATGCATTTTTATCTGTCAGAAAAGTTTGGACAAATATCATTGGATGGGATGAAGAAAAACAGAGTTATGAGGGGACCATTCTCAACGGAGGAGACGAAGGAAGGAATGAAATGATCAGCCTCTCAACAGGAAACGCATATTGGGTATTTATAACAGAGCCAGGAATTATGGCTGCATTAGATGCATAAATGGATGATTCAATGAAAAACACACTACAACCCAATCTCATGACATTGTTTTCGATAGGAATTGGGATCATACTCAGCCTATCCCTTCTTTTCCTACCTGTTTCTGGTGCAGAAGAGCAATTCATCTCAACAACAATTGAAGATCCAATATATTGGATTACAGAAGGGGTGAAAGCATTCAGTATTGGAGATTTTGAGGCTTCACTTTTGATGTTTAACACTGCAATTGCATTAAATTCTCAATATGCTCCTGGATGGCACTGGCGCTCAAAAGCACTTACCGAACTTGGAAACAGAGAAGCTGCACAAGAAAGTTTGAATGTTGCAGAGGCATTAGAACCAAATATCCAGGATCCGTACCGGATGCGAGTTGGAACCCTTGCTGACATTAGTATGACTCCTATTCCAACCTTGCGCCCAATTGAAACTGATGAAGACGAAGATGGTTATGTAAAATCTACGATTAATACTGAGAAGCTTCCAGATCCAGAAGGTTCAGATATTGTGTTAAAAGCACTTGAAGCAAGTGTAGATCCAAAAACAAATCAGCTTAATTTGACAACAACATATGCAAATACAGGACTTAAAGCGACACGATTCTTTTATATAACATACCATATCTCATCTTCATCACGTATTACAGGAGAAGATCAATCAATTGGATACTACTTTGTAAAGAATCTGTTCCCTGGTGAAGAAAAAACAGTGAATTTGTACATTCCAATCTCTCGTATCCCCATAGGAGAGTGGTATATTGCGGGATTTGCAGATCTCGTCAATAATGTAATGGAACAAAGCGAAGAGAACAATGCAATCGCACTGCGAGATAAGCGCCTGGTTGTTCCAGCATCAAAAACGGGTTCACCAGGTGAAGGATATATCGTAGGTGCCGGTGCAGAGACAACAATATCATTGCCAGATCTACAAGTTGGTGCACTTTCTGGATCAGATATCATGTACATCGGAAAAGAAACGGAAATTGAAACAACAATTCAAAATATTGGAATTGGAGATGCTGGGCCATTCACAGCACGATTAATCCTTTCAAAGGATATTCGAGTTGGAGAGGATGATATTATCCTTAGCGAAGGCACAATTTCCGAGCTCAAAGCGGGAACAGCTATTGATGGCATTGCAACACCGATCGTCCCGGACATGGCGCCAGGGTACTATTACTATGGTCTTGTACTTGATAGTGAATCAAGTGTGGAAGAAAGCGAGAAAAATAACAATATAGCATTTTCACCACTTCCTATTAGAGTTATCAAGGAGGTAGAAAGTATATCAGATGTCGCCATAGCTGATCTTATAGTAGAGTCACTTTCAGTACCAAAGACCGCATTTATCGGAGGGCAAATAGAGGTTATTGCAATAATTCGAAACGATGGCATAGTTTCATCTGGACCTATTGGAGTTGCACTGTATGTTTCAAAAGATACTACCATCACTGAAAATGATATTCTCATAAGTTATGGAAAGACTGAGCTTCCAGCAGGAACAACTCGGAGTGCATCTTCAGTTCCAGTGATTCCTGTAGATATTTCTCCAGGAAAATGGTATTTTGGTATTATTCTTGATCCAGATGAGACTGTCTCTGAAAAAAATAGACAAAATAATATAGCAGTCGCATCTCATGAGACAATCATATCATAAAATAAATCTCTTTTTAGTAGGAAAATATTTTTGTGAGACCGTAAGCTCTGATCACCGTTGAGATCAACAAGAATATGAAGAAAGAGAACCTAATGAAAATTAGTACCTTGATTACATATACTTTAGTAAAAAAATTCCAGCCAACTGCCTTCCATAAACAGGTATGGAGGTACGCATGATGATAACAATTCATGCACTATATGATAGTAGCTATCCCCATTTCCTTGTGATATTTGGAGAAAATTCGTATATTACTAAGGATGTAAAGCGAAAGGAACGTTACTCTAAGAATAAAATTCCGTTTCACCCAAATGCAGTTCCTCATGATATCTTATTATCATTTTTCGCGCGAATGCGTACCCATACAGCGAAGCTTGTTGCACGTGATAAAGACTATCTTTTTCCATCTTACCATGAAAAACCCATTTCAATGACAGAAGGAGAGTTCATTGAGACACAAAACATAAAAATGCAACCATGGCGTGTGCCTGTCTACCTTTATCCATTGAAATATTTTATACATGATCTTCCATACCTTGTGGATTTGTTCCATAAAGAAAAACAGGATAATCATAACGAAAAAGATACTTATTCCTATACGATAGGTCAAAGCCTTGAGTACTGGATGCTGCTATCTGGATTTTGCCTGGAAGAGATTGGAGCAGAGCGATTCGTACCATGTTTACATCAAGTTGATGACTCAAATGTCATACCATCATGGGTTTTTTTGCAAGAACAACGAGTGACAGAGAGACTTTGCACATTTCGGCAGGCAATGCCTCCTCTTTGTGTACACGCTACAAGTGACGATGCAACCTCCATCCATGAGACACGAATCTCCACTTCTCATGCAAATGACATACTTTCAGCATTTATTTCTTCATTTATTACATCTTGTATTAATGAGGGAAAAGGAAACGAGACAACAAAAATAGAATTAAATCAATCACTTCTTATGTCTCAGCACATTCAGCTTCTCTTTATCCTGCATCTAACCTATGTACCTGAAGTTTTTGAGATGGATGCTGAGCTTCCCATGTACCATGACATCACACAAAGTCTCATGACCTGGTGCCAATCCTCTCCTTTTGATTATCATGAGATCGTGTTATGTATGCACATCGATATTGAAGAACCAGACACTTCAGATGGGGTTTGGCGCCTTTCATACTATCTTTGCCCTGAAGGAGAGATTTCATACCGTGTCTTTGCTGATCAGATCTGGGATGGAGATCTGGAGTCATACTCAGCACTTCCACCAGTATTTCACCTTGAAGAAGTACTCATGCGAGAGATTGGGAAAGCAGTGTCAATCTGTCCATTACTTAACCCTTCCTTGATGGTGTTAGATCCAACTCATGTTGATCTCACTATTGAACAATTTGCTCTATTTCTCGATGCGTATGCTTCACAACTTACAGAGGCTGGTATCATCGTTGATATTCCAGCATGGTTATCAGAAAAACCAGTGAAACCAAAGATTCGGGTCGCACTTGCACAGTCCGTTGCAGGACCACGTTTTGGACTTGAAACATTAATGGAGTATCAATACACCATCCTGCTTGGAGATGAAGAGATTACGATTGATGAATTTTCAGATAAAGGGAAGGTCCAATTCACATATCTAAAAGATGAAAACTGTTGGAAACTCATTGATCCTGGAAGGATACAGTCAGTAATTAATATCCTTAAAACAGGGAACAAAGGTATATCACCACGTGAAGTTCTTTCACTTGTGGCAATCGATGAACAAGCAATAGAGCTGGAAAGTGAAGATGAGTGGTGTTCACATTTTATTAAGGGTGTATTCGAACCTGGAAAAATCGAAACATATAATGTACCATCAACATTCAATGGAGTATTACGACATTATCAAAAAGCAGGACTTTCTTTTCTTTTGAACTCAGCAGATCTTGGATACGGGGTTTGTCTTGCGGATGATATGGGTCTTGGAAAGACACCTCAGGCGATCGCGTACCTTCTTGCAAGAAAAGAAATGTTTCCTGAAAAGAATCCAGCGCTCATTGTCTGCCCAACCTCAGTTGCAGGAAACTGGGAAAGAGAGGTCAAACGATTTGCTCCATCTCTCAGGGTGTATGTGCATCATGGAACTGAGAGAGAGAAAAATGAAAAATTTCATGAAGTATTATCTCAGATAGATATCGTCATCACAACATATACCGTGACAGGGCGAGATGTTTCCTTATTCTCAAATGTCCATTGGGCTTCAATTATCTTAGATGAAGCACAAAATATCAAAAATTATCGCACAAAACAAGCGAAATCAGTACACTTACTCTCTGCAGAACACAGGATTGCATTAACTGGTACCCCTATAGAGAATCGGCTATCAGAACTTTGGTCAATTATGCACTTTTTAAACAATGGCTTTTTAGGCCCTGCAGAACGATTTAAAGAGATGTATGCCGTTCCAATTGAGAGAAATGAGGATCCTCAAAAGGCAGAGGAACTCAGACGCCTTATTCGTCCCTTCATGCTGCGCCGAGTAAAAACAGATCCAACAATAATATCGGATCTTCCAGATAAAATTGAAACAAAGGTATACTGCACATTAACGCAGGAACAAGCGACCCTATACCAATCTGTGGTCACATCTATTGCAAGCACTATTGAAAACACTGGAGGAAATAAAAGACGGGGAATTGTCCTTGCATCATTGACAAAGTTAAAAGAGATCTGTGATCACCCTTGTCTGTATTTGCATGGGTGGGAGTACAGTGTTGCACGATCTGGAAAGGTGCAACGACTTGTAGAGATGCTCGAAGAGGTTATTGAATCAGGTGGTGCAGCGATTGTATTTACTCAGTACGCTACCTTTGCCATTGAGTTAAGAACAGTTCTTGAAGAGTACTTCAAAGAGACAGTGCTTCTCCTCACAGGACAGACAACAAGAAGTATGCGTGAAGAGTTAATTGCAAGGTTTATGGATCCAAATGGTCCAAAAATTTTCATACTATCCCTAAAAGCAGGGGGTGTAGGCTTGAACTTAACTCGAGCAAACCATGTGTTTCATGTAGATCGTTGGTGGAATCCAGCTGTTGAGAATCAAGCAACAGACAGGGCATTTCGCATTGGGCAGAGACGAGATGTTGTTGTACATCTTATGATTGCAGCAGGGACCCTTGAAGAACGAATCGACTCAATGCTTGAGGAAAAACGAGGTCTTGCAGATCAAATTCTTGGCGGAGGAGATGATTGGCTCATGTCACTTTCAAATGATGAACTATTAAATGTAATCTCACTTCGTGAGTCAGTGTTTTGAAGAAGAGATTAGGTGCAGCACCTGATCAGGACGAATAGGTGGGAAAATGAATATATTTCGGCTTAAATCACAACGAGGGGGAGTTGGGAGTGAATGGTGGGGTGAAGAGTTCATTGATCTTATGGAGGAGGTGGGAGATGTTGGTCGACTTTCTCGAGGACGATCATATGCCCGCCAGGGTCAGATTCGATCATTTATATTTACAGAGGATGGTATAGAAGCGACCATTATGGGTTCGCAGACATATCGCGTTACTATCACCTTTCCCCAGTATACCTCAGAAGAAAAAAAAATTATCTTAGACTGGCTTAAGTCACAGCCAGTATGGATGAGTTGCCTTTTTGCTGGGAAGCTATTAGAAGAGTTTGCAGATACTGTGCGTGAAAAATCAGGAGTAGACATTATTCCAGAGTATGAACAGATGATGGTGCAATGCACATGTCCTGACTATGGTGAACCATGCAAACATGCTGCTTCTGCATATTATTATCTTGGAGAATGCATTGACAATGATCCATTTCTCTTTTTTTCCCTGAGAGGGCTGACAAAAGAAAATATTTTAAGAGAATTCAGAAAGACGAGATTAAAAAATAGAGGTGATGGAGATAATATAACCTCTGATAAAAAAGATATCCTCAAGACATACTATGAGATACAATTTCCTCTTGAAAAGTTTGCTCCAAGTCTTCCAGAAGGGCCAAAAAAGAGTGCCACGCATATTTTGGAATGGGGAAAAACAGAGGTGAAACTACAACGCCGTGATATTATATTATGGCTCGCTGATATCTACCCATCTACAAGCTCATTTTCTCGTTCAATTATGTCTCAGCTTGCAACTGAGTTATCTAAATCTTCTCCAAAAGAAGATATAGAAGAATAATTTTTAATTAAATATAATTTATAATGAAGAAGTTCAAAAATTAAAAGAGTGCAAGCAAAATCAAGAAAATAATAGCGAGGAATGGATTTGAACCATCGATCTACGGGTTATGAGCCCGTCGGGATATCCTAACTACCCCACCTCGCTTCTATTGTGAGATATAATGTTTGATGAGTGTTCTATTTATAACTTTCTAATAACTCCCAGTGAATGAGCCGCTATTTTCACGTTTTTTTCTTGTTGTCTGAAATGGGGGATGATTTTTCCTTTTTTCAAAATGTAAATATGCAAAGCGCGAAAAAGAGAGAGAGTAGAAATTGTCCAACTATGAAAAAAAGTTGAGGGGGGTCACGTGTAACGACTTAGGACGTGATCTTCTTTGCCATCTCAAGACCTGCTTCAAATGCAGCGTCAAGTTCATCACCATTTGGAACGAACAAAACTTCTTGAGAGCCCAAAACAGTGAATCCACACTGTTCAAGTTCTTTTGCAACCGTATTAGGAGCTCCACCCCGGCCTCCCATGGAACCAAAGGTCATTGCATACCGTTCTCCACAGCGATCAAATCGAAGACCTCTCAGATAGTAGATAAGATCCCCTACCGAAGGATATGGAAAATCATTAATGGTTGGAACACCCATCATAATTGCCTTAGATTCAAGAACGCTCTTTACAATCTCGCTTCGTTCATCTTCATGAAGATTATAGACCTTAACATCACATCCACCGGCTATGACACCTTCTGCACGTGCATGAGCAAGCATTTTTGTTGATCCATGCATCGTGTCATAGATAATAGTGACCTTATTTTTCATTGCTGAACCGGTTGCCCAGCCAACATATGCATTTATGATGGTCTCTGGTTTCGTCCAGATTTGACCATGAGATGGACAGATCATCTTCACTTTCGAGAGCAGATCAAGGGCTGTAAGTTCCTCAGCCTTTTTCAAGAACAGACGAGTAAGTGGCACAATGAGATTTGCATAAAACTTCTGTGCAGCATCCATAAGGATATACTCTGGAATTTCTGTGTCAAGACGCTGTGCAAAGCATAGATGCTGACCAAATGCATCATTTGGGAAAAGAATGCCTTCTTCAACGAACAAGGTAAACATCGAATCTGGCCAGTGAAGAAGCGGAGCCTGCACAAATGCAAGTGTTTTTCCACCAATATCAAGAGCCTCTCCAGTTTTCACGAAATGATAGGTAGCGTCTGTGATGTTTGGATAATGGCGTTCAATTCCTGCCTTACAGACCTCTGTACAGTAGATTGGTGCATTGGGAAATTTCTTATGAATTTCAGGTAATACACCAGAATGATCTTTTTCTACGTGGTTTTGAATGATGATATCTATTTTTTCAGCTTTTCCTTCCTTTTTGAAGGCATCGGCAATACGTCCCCACATCTGTGCACCATGACCAGGGTACACATTATCAATGAGGACTGTTTTGTCAGCCCCAAACACAAGGTACGCATTATAGGATGTGCCATCGAGGGTATATCCATGATATGTTCGAAGATCCCAATCAAGAGAACCAACCCAGTACACACCTTCTGAAATTTTATAAGATTCTGCTTTCATACTAAATACCTCTTTATTACTCTATGTGAAACATTCAGATATTTGTGAACAAAACATATAAAATTTTCTTATTTGTACGGCTGTTTGCGAACAAATCATTTTTTCTTTCTTTAACATCTACCATATTACATAAATGATATATTTCAGAAAAAGAATAAAAAATGAAAATACCTCCAAAAAAACCACTACAACACAGAAGATAGAAGGCAGTATAAAAGCAAGGCATTAAACACACCACAAGCAAGAAAACGGGCACTCTATATCCTATCTCTTGCCGTCTTTACCTCTCATCGGCATCGGTATCGTTGTGCCATTCTTGTCAGTGTTTGCAAGTGACCTTGGGGCAGTGGGTTTTTGGATAGGGGCAGTGTTTGCAGCATTTTCCCTATCTCGAACAGTTGCGATGCTGTATTTTGGAAACCTATCAGATAGGGTTGAAAAAAAGAAAATTTTAGCTGATCAAGTCATTTGAACGGAATGAGAAAAAAGTTGCGAAAGCACGCACACTTTCAGGGTTCTTTGCCATCATGACTCACGGATTGGACTTCGATGCCATGAAAACGTTTCAGACATACCAACTCAGAGACGAGCAGGAGAAGTATTTTTCTCAAATGAAGAGCCAGATGGGGGAGAACAGGCAACGGAACTGCTCTGAAGAAGGGAAGATAGAAAGACTTTCCAGCATGTTCGTTTCTCTCATTTTAAGTTCATACGTGCGCCATATCTGGAAAAACACAATACTTTCTGACTCGTTTTCCACTTCTTTGGACATACTTGATGAAATGAGACCGATCCGATTAATAGAGCATACAAACAGGGCAAAGGTAATAACGCCGTTTGTAGGGGCACAGGTCGATATTTGCGAGGCATTTGGATTTAAAATACCAGAGGGATGATCACCAGAATATGTTTCACGAAAGAAGCCAAAACAAAGGAGAGGGAGACCTCCGAAAAAGGTGGTCGAGAGAGATTCCTAGTTTATAGGAAAGGAATTGAAAAATTCACATAATACTCCACAACAAAACGGACTTAGTTATTACACGCAAAAAACAGAGTGTGATGCTGAGTTGAATACGGTTCTGCTTTCTTTCAGAACTAAATGGGACACATTGAAGGAAGAGGAGAGGAGATATGCCATACAAGACATCGCCGACTATCTTGCCAAAGTTCTGGTACTTGGGGAGACTCCTCTCATTCTGTATGCAAATCCTTCAAATTCACATTTCCTTTGTGCTGACTGTAAGGGTTCGTATAATAACAATTCAAATACAACATATATAAATATTAATCTAATGAATGATGCCTTTACGACCATTAACACCATCGCCCATGAAATGACGCACGCGTATCAACACAAGGCGGCCCCAATAGGAACATATACTGAAGAAGAACTTAAGGTAAGAGAAGGAACAGAAATAGTAGGTCAGTTTACCAACGCTGCTTATCGTTGTCAACCAGTAGAGATTGATGCAAGAATGGTTGGAGATGCTATGGAAGAGAAAGTAAAGACGTTCCCGAGACTAAACCCATGAATGTCCTAAATTAGAACTAACATTACATCCACCTCTTTTTCTATTTTGAAAGCATTACACTATAAAAACCCTCTCCATGTCTACCTAATTTTTAACCCAAATGTAACTATCACTACAGCGAACATCTCTGTACACCCACTCCATTACGAACACGTAAATATCTGGAAATAGAGAGAAAAAATGCACTTCTATGATTCCTCACTTTACTCTTGCCTCCGGTTCGCTGGTTTCATACCTTTTTTACGTCCCCCCAGGATCTCCAATATATGCAGGGGATGTTATTGTCGTTGATGATAATGTTCGAAATTTGCGCTTCTTTGCAAAAGTAACCGAGATAGAATCTGCAAAAGAAAGTGCACCTGTTCCTCCCTGTACGATCAAAATTACTGCATATCCTCTTGGATTTGTTGATGAAAAAACAATTTTTCATCCACCACGGACAACACCAACAACAGGATCGGCCATCCGATACCCAACTACAGATGATCTCACCTTTTTGACACGAATTATGGGAGAGATTGAGATTGGAAAGATGCGTTCGGGCATGGGCCTCCTCGAAGAAGTTCCAATATCTCTTCATGCAAGGATATTGACACAACATATGGGAATCTTTGCAACAACCGGTATGGGGAAGAGTAACTTCATGAAGGTACTTGCTGCATCGGTAATGCGGGATCAACCCTTCGGCCTCTTGCTGATTGATTCACACGGTGAATATGTGACAGGTCTTCGGGAAGCAGACGGAACTGTACATTATGGACTGTTGCACTACAAGAAAAAAAGAGAAAATCTCTCGGTTTTTTCTGTGCGCAGTGATGATATCATCGCCAGAAATAGATTAGAGAAATTGAGTCTTTCTTATCATAATTTTTTGGCAACAGACCTTGAACTGATGTATCCTCTGAATCATGCTCAGCAAGAGGTTACTTTCTCTCTCCTTCCATATCCTGGAGAGGACATTATTGATTTCTTTATGAACGAAGATGTGGAATCACTCCCTTCATCAATGAAGACAACTGCCTATCTTGGTAATCACCCAGCAATTGTGCATCGTCTACGTAGCCTTAAGCCAGATGCTCTCCGTGTTATTCAACGTCATATTGAAGATCTAATAAAGCGGTGTCAGCTCTTTATGACTGAAGAGACATCATCTGTGCAGGCCATTGTACAAAAACTATTTCAAAAAAAAGTTGTGCTTATCGATATTCCTCAGATAAGTGAACAAGGAGAATTATTCATTGTTGCTGTCATTACTCGTGCGATCATGGATGCATGCAAAAAGCGAGCGATAGAAGGACCTGATACACGCCAGGTACTGATTGCGATTGAAGAGGCACAACGAGTACTTGGAGAAAACTCAGTGGGAGCTCAGATTTTTCGTGAGCTTATTATGGAAGGCCGAAAATTTGGTGTGGGTGTGTGTGCCATAACTCAACAACCAAAAAATATCGATCGTCATCTCCTTGCTCAGATGAATACCTCAGTCATTATGGGCCTCTCTGATCAGTACGATCGTCAGATCATGGCAACAAGTGCGAAACAGGATCTGACAAAGATGATGATCGAGATCCAGACACTTGGCCAAGGAGAGGCAATTATCAGTACCCTTGGTATTCCATTTCCAGTAAGTGCCAAGATTCATCATTATGAGTCGTACATCGACAAGCTCAACCAAGAATAATATATAAATAAATCTTTAAAAACAGTCACTTTTTTAGAAGCTAGAAAGATAAAAAATAAGAAGTTTTTTCCACTCTATCTCTACATCATGCCTGGCATTCCGCCCATTCCACCAGGGGGCATACCTTCCATACCCATATCTGGTGCGGCAGACTTTGCAGAGGCAATGATATCATCTATGCGTAAGATCATGACAGCTGCCTCAGCTGCACTGGCAATTGCCTGGGTTTTGACACGCAGTGGTTCTACAACACCAGCTTCGCGCATGTCAACAGCCTTTCCTTCATAGACATTGAGACCAACAGTTTTCCTTCCTGCTTCATGAGCAGAGCGAAGCTCAACAAGCATGTCAATTGGATCAAGACCTGCGTTCTCTGCAAGGGTTCGTGGGATAATCTCAAGTGCATTTGCAAAAGACTCAATTGCAAGCTGTGCACGTCCTCCAACAGATGCAGCGTATTCACGCAGACGCAGTGAGAGCTCAACCTCTGGAGCACCGCCACCAGCAACGCATTTCTTATCTTCAAGCACGACACCAACAACACGAAGCGCATCTTCTAAGGCGCGATCAAGTTCAGCAACAACATGTTCTGTGCCACCGCGTACAATGATTGACACTGCCTTTGGATTCTTACACTCTTCAACAAAGATCATCTCTTCCCCAGAGAGCTTGCGCTCTTCAACAATTCCTGCTTCTCCAAGTTCTGTATCAGAAATTGCATCAATGCTTGATACTATAGTTGCTCCAGTTGCACGTGCAAGCTTTTCCATGTCACTCTTTTTGACACGGCGAATGCCCATGATGCCTGCTTTTGCAAGATAATGCTGTGCAATATCATCAATACCCTTCTGACAGAACAAGACATTTGCATCTGTTGCGGTGATCTTCTCAACAATCGCCTTTATCATGCGCTCTTCTTCGTCAAGAAATGCCTGGAGCTGGTCTGGGCTTGTGATACTGATCTCGGCATCAACCTCGGTTTTCTTGAACTCAACTGCTGCATTCAGGAGCATAATTTTTGCATTGCTAACCTTTGCAGGCATGCCTGGATGAACACGTTCCTTGTCAATCAACATTCCTTCAACGATCGTGGAATCTTCAATAGAACCACCAACTTTTTTCTCGATCTTGATGTTTTCTGTGTCAACAGTGCCATCATCCTCAGCGACCATGGTAACTGCGCGGACAACAAGTTCGCAAAGATTATCTTTTGCAGACTCTGAACCCTTACCTGTCATTGCAGTGTCAGCAATCTTACGCAGTGTTTCAAAATCGTCAGGAGTGACATCAATTGCGATAGTTTGTAACAACTCCTGCGCTTTTTCTGCTGCCTGGCGGTATCCCTGGGCAATGATTGCGGGATGAACATCCTGTTCAAGAAGTTCTTCTGAACGTTTCAAAAGTTCGCCTGCAACAACCACAGCAGATGTTGTACCGTCTCCGACCTCATCATCCTGAGTCTTTGCGACTTCAACCATCATCTTGGCTGCAGGGTGCTCAATGTCCATCTCTTTGAGAATGGTAACACCATCATTTGTGATAACAACATCACCAATGGTGTCAACCAGCATCTTATCCATACCCTTCGGCCCCAGAGTCGTGCGAACTGCACTTGCAACAGCCTTCGCAGCTGCAATATTCATACTCTGTGCATCGCGTCCACGAGTTCGTGAACTTCCTTCCTTCAGAATGAGGATAGGCTGTCCTCCTAATTGCATTGACATGTTAATATCTCCAGTGTGACATTAATGTTGTTTAGGGCTTCTATATATAAGTTCCTATGTCTTATTTTTCATGCAAGGGTATTTAAGGGTCAGCAAAAAAAAGGAAAAAAAGAGAAGTGAAACGCATAACCATATCATAGCATATGGCATGCAGATGTAGGCGGTTAGGAAGGACAGCTCATCATTGATATGAGTTCATCAGCTTCCTCAATTTTGTAGAGTGAAGATTCATCCATAACAAGCACTTTTCCGATTTTTCGTTTCGGACAGCTATCTGATAACACGCACAGGCCATATCCATTAATAATTGATGATATATTGCCAATGATGTCTGCGTGCTTCATTGTTTTTTGACCGGTGCCGTACCCTGCAAGAATGGTATTTCCATCATACTTAAGCATCGCCTGAAATGGCGCTCGCCTTGTTTCATAGAGTTCCATGCCCAGTTCTTTCAAAAACTGATGGAAGGAGATCACTTTCTCATGCTGCTGTGTTTGCTTGCGCGCTGCAGATTCACAATGAGAAATGCGGTGTGAATGCTGTTCTGGGTTGAATGCGAGAAGATCAACCGATTCAATAACCCCATGATCAAATATCTCTTCGATTTTTATTGCAATCTCAATAGTTGTTCCCATGCCAGATTCGTATTTTGCAACAGCACGGCGAGAAACACCAAGGGTTTGGGCAAGATCTCCAAGAGAAAGACTATACTCTTGGCGAAGTTCGCGAAGGCGCTCACCACTAATATTGACATATAACCCCCCTGGTGAGGCAAAGATGAGAGGAGGAGCATGATCTACAACATAGTCATGGAGTGTTGGGTATGATATTGCATAGATACCATATCGCACGTAAACAGCCCCTCGTTCAAGATCTGAATCGCGGGTTCGCTCACCAACGATAAGAGGGGAACCCTGCAACTGCTCTGCAATAATGCTAAGATCATGGGTAATCTCTTCATTAATACTATCAATGTGAGAAACAACCTTAATTACGAGGATTTCTTCTCCATTATTTGCCACGATATCAAAGCTTTTTGGACGCATGGTGAAGTCTTCTGATACAGAATATCCAGCCAGTATCATCACACTTCTGACATTATGCAAAAGTCGCTCCTGTGACATCTCTACTTTCCTTTTGATCTGTTGAAAACATAAATGTTGTTCTCATCGTACTCGTCATATGCAAAGAGTATGATGATCGAGACTGAAAGGTTACACAAAAATCAATTTTGAACAGCAGGAAGGATAAACGAGAGATTTTCAGGTTCAAAGCGGCAATCAAGCATAACTTTGAAACAGCTGTTTTTCTCCCCTAAAATTTCCTTTGTTCGGCAGAGACAGAGAAAGATGAATATGTTTCAGAATGAATTGAAGCGATGTGAGTCGTTGCACATAAACAAAACGTGCTGCATGGATACATTGGTTCGTGTTAGCGTTGCGATAACAAATTAAAATAATGATGTGAAATAGAGTCTGCTTTCATCTGAATAATGATTTTTACATTAAAACCCTCATATACAGGCAGAATCAAATAAGTATCAAGGATCTATAAGTCATGATGGAAAAGGAGTATCAACTTGAGTATTTTCGAGCAGAAGGGCTTGTACGCAAGACATGTACAGCATGCGGTGCCTCATTTTGGACGCGAGATCCAGAGCGTGAGATCTGTGGAGATGCCCCTTGTTCTCCGTACCAATTTATTGGAAACCCCATTTTTCATCCTCATACCGTTGATGAGATGCGTGAGGCATATCTTTCCTTTTTCGAGAAACATGGACACACGAGAATTGACAGGTATCCAGTAGCTGCACGCTGGCGTGATGACATCTATCTGACAATTGCATCTATTGCGGATTTTCAACCATATGTTACGAGTGGAACCGTTCCACCTCCAGCAAATCCCCTCACCATCTCACAGCCCTGCATCAGATTGAATGATCTGGACTCAGTTGGGAGATCTGGACGCCATCTCACTACATTTGAGATGATGGCGCATCATGCGTTTAACAGCGAAGATAATGACATCTATTGGAAAGATCAAACCGTTGCTCTCTGTGATGGCTTTCTTGAATCGATCGGTGCTGACATGTTTGATGTTACATATAAAGAGCACCCTTGGATTGGAGGGGGAAATGCAGGCCCAAGTGTTGAGGTGCTTACTGGCGGTCTTGAGGTTGCAACACTTGTGTTTATGAGTCTTGGAAAGACGAAAAATGACAAAGAAGCTATCATGCTCGAAGGTACTCCATACTACCCTATTGATCTGCAAATCGTTGATACAGGATATGGACTTGAACGATTTGTTTGGGCATCACAGGGCTCTCCAACCATTTACGATGCTGTATTTCCGGAGATGGTCAGTCATGTCATGGATCTTGCAGGCCTTGGTGACCGACTTGATGATCGCGAATTTATCACAATCTTGGGTCAAAATGCTAAATTTGCAGGGCTTATGGATATTTCAGGACAAAAAATCTTTGAGCTTCGTCAGGAGGTAGCTCGTCAGATTGGCATTCCGGTGGATAAGCTAGATAAGATGATCAGACCAGTTGAGTCTGTGTATGCAACCGTTGATCATACTCGCTGTCTTGCATATATGCTTGGAGATTGTATCGTTCCATCGAATGCAAAAGATGGCTACCTAGCACGCCTGGTGCTTCGACGGGCCCTTCGCATGCTTGCCGAACTTGGCATCGCTAACTCTGTGCTTGAAGAACTTGTCATAACGCAAATGGAGACCATTGGCACCTCTTCATTTGAACAAAGTCCAGACATTGTTTCCAGTATCATTGATCGCGAGATTGAGAAGTATGAGAAAACAATGGAACGGGGAGCACGAACCGTTCAGAGAATTGCAAAAGGATATAAAACAAAGTCAGAGAAGATTCCACTGGAAGAGGTTATTACTTTGTATGACTCTCATGGGCTGCCACCTGATATGGTGCGGGATCTCGCCAATGCTGAAGGTGCCGTCGTTGATCTTCCTGATGATTTCTACTCACGAATTGCAGATATGCATTCTGAAAACCAGAAAGCACCAGAGAGCGATCCTCTTGATACGTACTTTGAGCGTATCTCCATTTTACCTGCAACAAAGCGAACATATTATGAATTACCAACAGATTTCGAGTTTAAAGCGACAGTTCTTGACTCTTTTGATGGAAATCTTGTTCTCGATAAGACACTCTTTTACCCAGATGGTGGAGGGCAACCTGGCGACACTGGTGTTATCGTAAGTCCCCGCGGTGTTCAATACACAGTGCAAGATACAGTAAAATCTGGAGATGTGATTGTGCATGTTCTTGCAGGTCATGACCGAATCGAATTACAACCAGGAGATATTGTCAAAGGCTTCATTGATGAAGAGAGACGAAGAAGCCTGATGAGGCATCATACTGCCACGCATATTATGCTTCGTGCTTCTCAAAAGGTACTTGGAGCGCATATTCATCAAGCTGGTGCACAGAAAGGGGAAAAGAGTGCCCGACTGGATATTCGGCATTATATGCATATTACCGATGATGAAATAGCCCAGATAGAGCTCGAAGCGAATCGCTTGGTTATGGAGAATTCACTGTCGTTGAGCAGCTGGGAGGAACGAACAACTGCTGAACAGAAGTATGGTTTTTCATTGTATCAGGGTGGTGTCCCCCCTGGCGCACAGATTCGCGTTGTACAGGTTGCAGGGGACATCGAAGCGTGTGCTGGAACTCATTGCGAACGAACAGGAGATATTGGCTTTATTACCATCATTCGAATCGAACATGTGCAAGATGGAGTTGAACGTATTGAATTTGCAGCAGGAACCGCGGCAGTAGAGCATGCAGCTCACTTGAGAGAGATTGTACGTGATGCATCGGATGCTTTTTCAGTCCAAACAGATGTACTCCCTGAAACTGCACGGAGGTTCTTTGGTGAGTGGAAGGATCAACGAAAAGAGATTGAACGCTTATCACGTCATGTAAGTGAACTTGAGATGCAGAATCTTGTGCCAGAGCAGATAGGATCCATATCAGCAGTGGTTCGCCAGATTGATGTTCCACCTTCTGAACTGACGAAGATCGCGACAACTGTCGCAGAGAGAGGAGGGGTTGCGGTGCTCATCTCAAAAGGTGATTCTGCACATGTTGTTGTTGCATCATGTGTAGAGCAAGTGAAGGCTGGTGAGTTAGTGCGTGAAGTTGCACAGGTGCTTGGTGGAAAAGGAGGAGGAAAACCAACACTTGCGCAGGGAGGCGGACCCGATATTGGATCTATTGATGTAGCACTCAAGCGTGCGCGTGAGATCTTAAGTGCATTGTAAGGTTTACGCAAATTTCCCTTTTATTTTGGCAATACACTTTTATGAGCTCTCTTGCAGAATGAGAAATGGGACCTCAAAGACCACGTACGAAATCACGATTTCAAATCTGAAAGAACTGCGAAGTGGAAATTTTGGATCTCTATCTTTCGTTTTGATTTTCTCTCTCATCTGGAATGTCTTCCTTTAAACATCGAGAAAGAGAGAATCTACCACGTTCAAACTCTTTTTCAAGAGTTGATATGGCATTTGTTTTTGACATGCCTGCTTGCATGAACTCATGGTATCGCTTATGCACTGCTTGGCGTTCTTCGCTGCTCCACCTCTTTCCTCGTCTGCCTGGTGTAGTAAGAACTGGGATTCGAAGAGAGGAGAGCATAGATCCTGGAATTATTGTTTCTACCTCCTTTGTTTTGATATCAAAGATAGTTGGTGAGATTTCAAATCCAATAATCTTTCTATTTAGGCCTATAGCGACTTTTGCCGTAGAACATCCACCAAGAAAAAGATCACAGATCTGATCTCCTTCCTGGCTGCTGTACTGCATCATTTTTACCAATAACTCATAAGGGAGTTCATTTTTGTTTTTTATCTTTCCTGGTTTGAACTCCCTGTTCATAATCCATACATCTCCTCGATCCTGATAGTTGCATGAACCTCCATTTTCATCCTTCTCACAGAGGCCAAATCTCACCTCCGTTTGAAATGTTCTGTTTCCTCCAATTTTTTCATAATAGAGAATATGATAATGAGAAGAGATATACTTCTTTTTTGTAAAGACTCCAAAGTTGTATTTCCAGATTATGTGGTTTATCTCTACAAGCTCTGTCTGTCGTAATGCAGAAAGAATATGGTAGAGGTTTGTATATCCAGATATGATATAGATGGATCCTCCTGGGCGCAAAATGCGAGCTGCCTCTTTAATCCAAGCATGACTAAACTCCTCATATGCATTGGTTGATACTTCTACATATCCCTGCACAACGAATCGTTCATCACGATTATAATGATGATGTAGCATATCCCCTTGAATGCCATATGGTGGGTCTGTTATAATGAGGTCGATAGAGTTGTCCTTTATATATTGTTTTGCACCTACAATGCAATCGCCGTTGTAGAGTATTCCACCTGGAATGAGTAACTGTTTCATTCAGAAAAAGGGGGTATGATGAGCTCAAATAGGTCTATGATGTACCATATATCTCTCTATGATACAGCTTTTTCACCAAATGCTTCGGCTTTGGCAAGGAGATCTGTCATTCGGAGTAGATCTGCTGCTTCATGAACTCCATTTGCATTGATTGAGCCACATGATTCAATTCCAAGAAATTCCATTGTAAACTCAATTGTGCTTTTGATTGTTTCACAAAATGGAGCAGATTCATCTCCTTGAGTAACAACAACGCCAAATTTTTTTCCTGCTGAAAGGCGGGATACGTACTCTGCATCAATGAGTGCATATAAGCGGTCAAGGCAGTTTTTGAGTTGACCTGTCATCTGAGCAAAATAAACAGGCGTTGCAAATAAGATAACATCTGCATCCCATATTTTGTCATACACGATATTCATGTCATCATCTTGTTTACATGAATTATGTGATTTACAGTATAGACAGCCACGACAGCCGCTATAGTCAAGATCATAGAGTGATATAATCTCTGTTTCTGCTCCTTTTTTTTCTGCACCTTTCAGAATATGGGAGACAAGGGTTGTTGTACTTCCTGCCTTTCGTGGCCCTCCGTCTATCGCAATGACTTTCATATACATTGTTTTGTTCTCTTTCACTAAAAGATATTCCACCCCCTCCATAATTTTCATGCAATAACAAAACATCAGGGAACAGAAGCAAATCATCAGAAAACAGGCAAAAACTCTTCTCTATCTCCAAAAAAGAGTTTGGAAGTAAAACACTTCTTAATCAACTATCAGTACCATATGGGAAACGGTGATGTTGCTGCCACTGCAAAGAAAGGACGAGAATCATAGCTGTACGTACTACCCCAATATGGGTAATATGAAGCAGAAGCTGCCCATGGGAAGAACCCAGGAGTGTATGTCCAACCATTGTATTCAAAACTCTCGCCAGTTACAAATCCACCATAGGAGGGATCATAAAACGAGTATGCTGGCCAAAATGCATCTAGCCATGCATATGCTGGAAGCATGCCTCCACTAGAGAATGGATTGACATAAATGCGTGAATCCGCTGTTATGGCTGGTGTATTAAGCTCAATTACTTGAATATTAACCGGTCGGCTTGAACATTCCATGCCATCTACAACTGCTGTCGCGATCCACTGTTCAGATTCAGGAGGTGCAAGCTTTGCATATGCTCCTGCAATGGCTTTTCCTTGTGAGTTTGTTATGGCTCTCCTCGTATCAAAACTGTCATTTACGTTTTGAAATGTAACAACAGCTCCTGCTACAGGTGCATTTGTACTTGTTCTCACAACACTTGCATCAAATTGAATCTTCGCTTGATAATAGACCCTTGTCCGATCTGTTTGTAAGGTGATACGGCAACTATCTACTGCAGCAGAGGATTGTGATGCTGGTGCCACAACCGTTCCAGTACTTGGCCCACCAGAAAGGGTAGGGCTCGAAGAAGGGGCAGAGCCCGATGAGGAAAATGGATTTTTTAATAAAGATTTTGGTGTTTCAGCTGCTCCAACACTGCTTATGCAGAACATGCAGCATACTAAAGTAATAACGAGTATAGCTGCAAAATATCGAGAACCTTTGTGTGTAGTTATCATGATAAACCTCCTAAAACGTAGGGTTTTGGATTAGTATATCATTAACATATGGTACATCTGTATAACTACTTTTTGATGCTCTATACATTTTTCAAATCAAGGTACCGACGAAGCTCATAATCATCACGGGTAAAATACATATGAGCAGAGACGCTTATTGTCTCAATCCACCCAACGGTAAGAAGAGGTTGATGCTGTCGCTTACGTTCCTTATTAATCTCATTACAGATGAATTGCAGCAAATGAGCAAGCCCGTATGCATTTTGACCCCATGCAGAGAGCATATCATTACTGCGAAACAGACATACCAAATGAATTGCATTGTGTGCATCAATCAATGCTTGGACTATCTGAAGGCAAGGTGGTTCTGCACTCTCAATATCTAGGTAGGGCACCCATGTGATCGCAACAGCTCGACGGCTTTCAGGATTTTCAACCAAGCGATTAATGATACTTCTCTTGATCTGATCAATGCCACCACCATTTCCATCACCTGCATAGGAAAGAAGATCATCGGTTTCACCATCTTCCTTTTCAATTTTTTGGTATCCAAAGCGAGTCATCATCTGCTCAATAATACCAGGTTTTGCACGTTTCAGTGGCTGCTTACTCTGATCAGTTGCTGAAATTATGGCGCGAGGATAATCTCGCAGGCGGTTTCCATAGGTATAAACAGCATCAGTACCATCATTTCTTCGTTTCGCAATGGTATAGAGAGTTGATTGATATGCCTGTAAAAAACGATCTCCAAAAAAAGAAGCTGATGCCCTCATCGGTTCTGCAAATGGCTCTTGAACGTGAATGCAAATCGGAGTCCAAGGCTCATAAGTCCGCTCTCCATCCTCAGTAATTCGAATGCTAGACTCTTCCTTGCTGCATTTATTGTAGATCAATTGCACTACCTGTTCATGTGCCTCTCCAATCGTTTTTGCAGTAATAAGTATCATATATTAACCTTCCACACAGATGTGTCCCTATTCATCATAAACGCTACCGCGAGTTCAGCATAATGCTTTTTGCTGTTGCATAGGCACGATTCGCGTCAGTGGTCTGTCCAAGAGCCATATGCACAGAGCCTTTTGTATTCCAAAGCTGGGGATCATCAGGATACAGCTGAATGAGGTAATCATAGCACTGCAGTGCTTCTGTAAGTCTTCCCATGCTGACAAGTGAGTAGGCTTTATGCTCCCATAGATCTTTTCGTTCTGGATCAAGGGTTATAGCGAGATCAAAGTATCGAAGAGCAGACTCATACTGCTGCAGACGATTGTGTGCAAATCCACGAATAAGATATGCATCAACAATAACTTTATCTGAATTTTGGTTTGCTTCCTCAATGACACGATCCACAGCTTGTTCAGCTCGTAGGTAGTCTCCAGCATCAATATATATAGTAGCTATTCCAATCCAGGCTCGCCCTTCATGAGGATTTAAAGTGAGGGCAAAATCAAAATCCTTCATTGCTTCATCGACTCTATTAAGATCATGAAGTACAATTCCCCGATATACATATGTTAATGCATCACCTGAGTCATAAGTCAGTGCTGTATTAAATGCATCAAGTGCTTCTTCATATCGTCCTTGATCAGCAAGGGAGTTTCCTTTGTCATTCCATTGATCACGAAGGGAGGTTGGTTCATCAGTGCAGCCAGCGCAGAAAACAAAACACAGTAACGCAATGAGTGAAAAAACAGGCATGTGTGTGAAAAAGGGAGAAGTGGCCTGAGTATGCGAAGAAGTAAGACTGAGTGAAGCCATGGTTTTTACTCATTGTATTTTCATTTCTAATATCTTATATTAGCCGGGATGAGACTGGAAATCTCTTTGTTATCTCATCTTCTTGCTTCTTTAAAAGCACAAACGCGTACTCATACACAGTATCAGCTTCATGAAACAAGTACAACTTCTCAAGAATTTGGGCTTTATCTATCCAATGTTGGGCATTTTCGGGGTTAATGTTTATAGCTTTCTCTATTGCAGCAAGTGCTTCATTATTATTATTTTGACGCATTAAGGCCTTTGCCTTTCCACTCCAACTAAGTTCATGGAATGGATCAAGCAAAAGTGCTTTATTGAAATGATCTAAAGCAGATTCGTGTTGTCCGCGATCCGTAAGGGCAAGTCCACGGTAGTACCAATAATCAGGATTTGCCTGATTCATTTCAAGCGCTTTGTAAAAAGAACGCACTGCTTCGTCATAATTGCCCATCATATAGCTGGTTCTTCCTTTTAGATAATACGCCTCAGCAGAGTTTGGATCAAGACGAATAGCCGCCGTAAATGATCCTATTGCATCTTCATATCGAACAAGAGAAAAAAGTGCCATACCTTCTTTTATATATGCTACTGAATTATCAGGTTGTTCCTGTATTGCAGCCTGGTATTTAGAAAGAGCTTGGATATATTTTCCATCTGCGAAGTAATTATCACCCTGTGCAATGAGATCTCGATTTCCAACACAGCCACCACACAGTACAAGCCCTATGAGAAAGAGATAGAGAAGACACATCAAAGCGATGGAAGAGATACTTTGGCACATTGATTTTTCCTATATCTACAATCTATAGATCTATAGTTATATACGGCGTATCTCTTAATACTCTCTCCCTCCCTACTGTGCATTGATGGCGAGATTTCGTAGAGCTTCTCATTAACTTCACATAACTCAACGAGAAATACATACTCATGACAGAACGAAATAGAGGAAAACTAAAACGGATAACATCCCATTTTCTTCTTGCACTCATCATTATTGCTTTTATTCTTGGAACTGGTCTCGCACTGACAAACCTTTCTATCGAACCAGATCTTTCAATTGAGCGCGTAACACCTTACCCATATGCCATCAAGTATGCAATTGAGATCGTGCCAGATGAGACGAGCTACATAGGATCTGTATCGTTGATGGTCTCTTTGGCAGAAGATAGCAGTGTATCTATCACAACGAATGAAAAGGTCAGCCTCATGAATATTGGTGAATCAAAAAAGATTACCGAACGACGAGCACAAATCGCTATGTTTGGAGTTACAATTTTTGAAACAAACTACCGGGTAGAGATAAAATACCTTGGTCCTACCAAGCACTCATCCAATCCAGAACAAGCGGTAGCAGCATTTGATGCAAGCATAGAAACATCAGAGCGAATCCCTGAGTTTATCCTTTCACATGTTGTTCCAGTCAATGTTTCTATCAATACCGTTGCATCCACTTCATGAGAGAATATGTCTTGGGAAGTTCAGAAATGAAAAAATAAATAGGTTCATGTATGCATATCTCTGATCTCCCCATTCCAAAGCAGTTAAAGGACGCGTATCTTGAAAAAGGGATCACTGCTCTCTATCCTCCACAGGCAGAGTGTATTGAGCGTGGCCTCCTTGATGGAGAGAATATGCTTATCTCAATACCAACAGCAAGCGGAAAAACAATTCTTGCAGAGATGGCAATTCACAAAGCTGTTGAACGGGTGGGTCGCTGCATATATATCGTACCCCTTCGTGCTTTAGCATCTGAAAAATATGAAGAATTTTCAAATAAAGGAATTACAGTTGGTATCGCAACAGGAGATCTTGATAGACAGGACGCATATCTTGGATCATATGATCTCATCGTTGCAACGAGTGAAAAGACAGACTCCTTAATTCGCAATCGGACGCCATGGATACATACGGTCTCACTGATTGTAATAGATGAGATTCATCTTATTGCATCAGAGCATCGAGGCGTTACATTAGAGATGGTTATTGCAAAACTTCATCATGTAAACCCTAGTATTCAAATAATTGGATTGTCAGCAACGATTGGGAATCCGAAAGTGCTTGCAGGATGGATGAATGCGAGCCTTGTTACCAGTTCTTGGAGGCCTGTTGATCTCAGGCAAGGGGTCTATTTCAATGGCGTTATTCAGTTTGGAGAGAGAGAAGGAACAAGCACCATCCCAAATCGAGTTGTTCCTCAAAAAACACGACATGATGATCTCAATCTCTGTTTTGACACCATTGAAGAGGGGGGGCAATGTCTTTTATTTGTTTCATCTCGAAGAAATGCCGAAGGATTTGCAAAACGTGCTGCAAAGGCGCTTGCATGTAAGACTCCTGAGTCTGTTGCTCTTGCGAAACAGCTACTCAAAAGTCGACAAACCGGAGATGAAAGAACAGATACTGAAAATATAAGAAATGCATCAAAAACATCAAAAAAACGAAAGATTGATCCAGATGTTTTGGCATTCAAAGATAATGTGCTTGCTTCTTGTGTCGCTGAAGGAGTTGCATTTCATCATGCTGGTCTCAAACGAGAAGAACGGAGTTTAATAGAGGAAGGGTTTCGAAAGGGTTACATATCAGTTATCGCAGCGACACCAACTCTTGCAGCAGGGCTTAATCTTCCGGCACGACGTGTTATCATTAGAGATTATATGAGATTTGCAGGAGGAGCGGGAATGGTTCCAATTCCTGTTATGGAGTTTCATCAGATGGCAGGGCGAGCTGGGCGTCCACATCTTGATCCATATGGGGAGGCAGTGCTTATTGCAAAGGATCAACAGATGATCCCAGAACTTATTGATTATTTTATTGATGCCGCACCAGAACATGTCACAAGTCAGTGCACTGATGAAGAGAGTATGGCCTCCCATATTCTCTCACTTATTACAAGTGATTTTGCACCAACAACAGAGTCTTTAACCAAATTTATGGAAAAGACGTTTTATGCATATCAGCACCCGAAATCAAGAACAATGGGAAATGTCGTGAGTGAGGTTATCGAAGCACTTGAACAAATCGGAATGATTGTGATTGATGGCGAGTTTGGAAAGGAGCAACTGCGTCCTACCTCGCTTGGAATGCTTACCGCACAGCTTTATATTGATCCCATGAGCGCACGAATTATTATCGATAGCCTTACGGGAGTTAAAAAAGTCACGCCAATATCCCTTTTCCACCTCATTGGATGCACATCAGATATGCAGACACTCTACTTGAAATCAAAAGATCATCAGATCCTGGATGTGTACATATATCAGCATAAAGAAGAATTTCTCTGTTCCATGCCCTCTGATGAAGAAGGAGAAGAGATCTGGCTTCGTGCTTTGAAAACAGCATTGGTTCTGAATGAGTGGATAGATGAGGTCTTTGAAGATCGCATCGAAGAGCGATTTGGAGTTGGTGCAGGAGATATTTATAATGTTGTCGAGAGCGCTAAATGGCTTTTATATGCTTCAAGCCGACTGTCTTCGATGGTGATTCCAGCAGCATATAATGCAATTTCAACGGTGATGCTTCGAACGCAGCACGGAGTGAAGTCAGAACTCTTGCCTCTGGTAAAACTTCGTGATATTGGACGTGTCAGAGCGAGAAGAATGTATAATGCAGGGATGAGAGATGATGCCTCCATTCTTGCGGCTGGGCACTCACAGCTCGCTCGAATTATTGGTGCGACACTTGCAGAGAGAGTGATACTGGAAGTTGCAAAACGTTCAAATGTCGACATTATTCCTGAAGAATATAAAGAAAATGGATTACCGTATAAAGAGAGTGGTGACAAGAATTATCTCAGTAGGATAACTGATCTTCCAGGTATTGGGCCAAAGAGGGCAGAAATATTGCAAGCTTCTGGATATGCAACAGTAGAGAACATTATGCAGGCTACACCAGATGAGATATCAAGAATTATTGGAGCAACTGCAGCAAAGAAGATCTTCTCATCATTCACAAATGATATAGATCAAGATCAGAAAAAAACACCAGAAACACACCAAAGTTCATTGTTTTAAGAGCAATGTCAAAAGCTACAGGATTCCAGTTAACAATTTAACATCCCAGTAACTACTCACATCTCCAATTTTTGTATCGTCATTGGCTTTGGTGTGACCACACCATGTTTCACCAAGTTTTCACGCTAGCAGTTCTGTTTCTTTCGATATGCAAAAGGGATAAAGATAAATGGCCGTAATAGACTTTCTTTGGAGAGGTTACGTTGTAGTAGCTAGTGACATTGGTTTTAAGAGTATCGCACCTATCTATCTTTGAGTTATATGACTAGTAATCACAAAAACAAGAAAAAACCACCATATGCAATTTTCCCATGCTCAGTGTATATAAAAGATGTTCCCATTTTTTTAAAAGAACTTTCACATATTGGACTTCAAACAGGATATCACATCGTACTTATTCGTACATACTATGTTGCTGGACTGCGTCATATAGAGACCGCAATTACACACGCTCTGCGTTCGTTTTCCACAAAACCTATCGCTAAAACCCTTGAAGTTGAGATACTTCTTTTTGCTGCTGCAACCAGACAGACAGGGCAGATTCATGCATTTGGAGTGCAACCCGGAGAGAATACGTGTTATATCTGCCTCATTTCACGACTTGGTGAAACACAGAGGAAACCATTTGATCTTTTGAAAGAGTTGCAGATCGACTTTAACACAATGATGGCACCATACGGCACAACAAGTTATGATGAGAACGATCTGCGCATTTCATTTTTTAAAGAACAGTATAGTATCACAGCAGAGGAACTCACGATGATGGGAAAAGACAGACTTGAAGATCTCGTGTGTGAACGAGTTGCACTTTTATTTTTAACAAAATAGTGATGTTATAGAGTTGTAGTTGTCTTATAGCCCAGATGATCAGATCTGTTTGTGTGTTTAAGTTCCACCACTTATCCTACAGACACATTTACTCTTGTGACACATGGCAACCTCCGAAAACTGCGATGATTCCACATATATTCTTCATGAAGAGTAATATCCTGCCACATTTCGGCGTAAAAACCGTTAAACGCACGATCAGAATTATGCTATTACCGGTTTTCGGAGGTTGTCACATTGTTCCCCAACAAATACAATCGCCCAGGCAGTTGTTTTCTCTCTCAAACCTGAACTCCCAAAGATTTATGGTATACTCTCTTCTATTCAAGAATTTTTTGCGGTTTTTGATATTTTTCACGTCTACGTCTTACTCTGCTAAAACGCTCTGCAGTTTCATCATTGAAATCAGTTGAATCAATAATTCATAAGATACTGAAAAGAAGCCTTTTTCTATCTCAAATTAAGAAATATGAACATCTTCACCTCTTAACCTCTCGACAAAACACACGGTGAAAGGTCATTAGAGAGTTGAAAACGGGTCAGATTTCATTCATCAAAGAGCATCCCATAACTTTCCATGAAACGTAGGAGTAATAATAAAGGGTATATTTTTTGACTTGCACAAGATATAAAGTAAGTGAGTATGTCTACCGCAGTAGTTTTTGATAGTGCTGGAACACTTCTTCATACCATTCGGGTTGCATATAATACCTGCACTCATACGCTACTTGAAGATATTGAGACAACACTTGTAACCTATGAAGACTTAGATCGTGTGCTATGCATATTGTATATGCAGATTGATACGCTGATGGATACCCCTCCATTCACTCCTTTTGCACCATTTATGGCAGAACACAATATATCATTTGATATCGCGTGTTCGCGCCGTACTCTCACAAAAGAAGATGTACGACCAATTATGTATGAAGATACACAGACTACCGTTGGACATGCAATAGCATGTATACGTGCAATTCAAAGCAGTGGGGATGAAGGAAGCATTATGACTCTAAATAGTGGGTGTATCGTGAACACACATCTACGCAGAATAGAGTTCATGGTTGCAACGGGGGGAGTGCCATTTACTGGAGTGAAAGAGATGATTGCCTCCCTTATGCGCCACAATATTGCAGTATACATTGCATCAGGGGATCAAGTAGAGAAGTTACGCCGGATTGCTACATTCTTAGGGATTCCATTGAACCATGTCTATGGGGTTGCAACCCCAGCCAGAAAAGCAAACATTGTGCGTTCTTTACGAGAGGAGCACGATACAGTGGTGATGGTAGGGGATGGCATTAATGATCTTCGTGCATTTAAAGAAGCAGACTTAGCTATTTTGACACAACAACAAGGACCATGCACAATTGCAGATCTGCTCAACGCTGCAGATGTATGCATTGAAAACATCTGTGATGTACGAAAGCATGTATTACCTCATATATCATGAATCATGATTACATGCGTGCATCATCATACAAAGGAGTAACCAATGCAAGAGCTCACTCAACGGTACCTCCCCTTATGAAAGATGAGAGTATAAGTTGGAATGGTCCCAGATTATGTATCATCGATAGTATTCTCAGGTTACCAGACTGTTAAAGCAGTTGAAACTGCTCTTTAGTCCTTTAGTTAACACTCTTCTATATTGAAACATTCTATATTGGAACATTGGAACACAATGACAACAAACCCACGCAAAGGGATATAAAAAAAGACATATTACTCCCATGGTGTACAATATAAACAGAATATGTACCCGTTGATATCAATTGAGAATCTAACAAAAAGATTTGATCAAAAAACAGTCCTTGACAATATCTCTTATACACTTCACGAAGGTGAGATTCTTGGGGTTATTGGAAGAAGTGGGGCAGGAAAAACAGTGCTACTTCATCTCATGCGGGGGATCGATGAGCCACCAACTTCTGGGCGTATTGTGTATCATATTTCTGCGTGTTCATCATGTGAGCATATTGGCCCACCAAGCATGGCAGACAAAGTGTGTCCGCAATGTGGTGAGCCATTAAAACGCATGGATGTTGATCTCTGGGCTCCTGAGAACGAAGCAATGAAGCGCAGAATCATGCGATATAACTCAATCATGTTTCAACGTTCTTTTGGGTTGTACGGAGATGATAGGGTAATTGATAATGTGCTTCGGGCTCTTGAAGAACGAAACTACCCATCTTCACAGCTAGTAAGCCGTGCAATTGATCTAATTGATGATGTGAACCTGTCACATCGGATGATGCATATTGCTCGAGATCTCTCAGGGGGAGAGAAACAGCGTGTTGTGCTTGCACGTCAGCTTGCTCGTGAACCGATCTGTCTGTTTGCAGATGAACCAACAGGCACACTAGATCCAAAAACAGCATCAATGGTACATGAGATGCTTGACCTTGCAACAAAAGAGAAGAATATGACTCTTGTGGTAAGCTCACATTTTCCAGCGATCTTGCAAGATATCGTACAAAAGGCAATTTATCTCGAAAATGGAAAAATCGCAGTAGAAGGAGATCCAAAAACAGTGATTGATGCCTTCATGCTGGGTTTTTCTGATGAAGAAGAGTTCGAACAACCAGAGCTTGGAAATATAATCGTTGAGGCACATGATCTCCTCAAGCAGTACGTCTCTGTTGATCGGGGTTTGATAAAAGCAGTGAACAAGGTCACCTTTACCATTCAATCACGAGAGATTTTTGGTATCATTGGAACATCAGGAGCAGGAAAAACAACACTTTCGCGTATGATTGCAGGAGAGCTTGAGCCAACAAGTGGAAAATTATATGTGACAATTGGTGATGATAAGGTAGACATGGCACAGCCAGGGTTCGATAATCGAGGCAGAGCTACACAGTATATCGCATTATTGCATCAGGAGTATGATCTGTTTCCACATCGAACGATCCTTGATAACCTCACAGATTCTATTGGCATCGATCTTCCAAAAGAGCTTGCCAAAAGAAAGGTCTTAATTACACTGAAGATGGCTGGATTTAGTGATGAAAAGGGAAAAGAGATCTTAGGTCGATATCCAGATACTCTGAGTGAGGGAGAAAAGCACCGGGTAGCGCTGGCTCAGGTTCTCATCCGCGAGCCTCTTATTGTGGTACTTGATGAACCAACTGGAACGATGGATCCCATCACAAAAGTCGATGTTAAACATTCCATCTTGCATGCACGAGAAGAGATGGAAGAGACATTTATTGTTGTGTCACATGACATGGAGTTTGTGCGTGATGTATGTGATCGGGCAGCACTGATGCGATTTGGAAAGATCGTAAAAATCGGACCAACAGCAGAAGTCCTTGATGAGATCAGTGAAGAAGAGCGGCAGCGAATGGCAGAAGAGTAAAAATTTATTTTCTATTTTTTATAATTTTCTGAAATGTCCGCTTTTCAAGCCAGACATTCATTTTATCAAACAATGGAACCCCATAAAACACGGTATACATATAATCTGTCATCTCTACTTGATTGATATCTGAAAAACGTTCGGGATAAAGCACTTTTCCAATAAAAAATGCATTTGCAAGCTCAGATGCATAATCTGTTTCGTACCATTCATAGGGAAGAAGACCGTAAACCCTTCCATTCACGGAGGAGTACAGGTCCGCATTTCTCTCACTCAGCAGTTCTGTAACAGCATTGTCCTTCAACAAAAGAGTAGAGAGATCAATAAACATTGCATCAGGATTTTGTGTGAGCAGTAGATCATGTGAGAAATACCAGTTGCTGCTTTGTTCAGGAATATCGACACTAACAGCGCCTGCCAGGAAAAATGGCTCATAATTTGGATCTGTTGAAAACAATCCCTGGGGTCCTTTATTGTATATACCCCCAACATATGCGGTTTTTTTATCAGCTGGAGTAATGAAAGATACTCGATCATGCAAAATGTCAGTACTGCGATCGATAAACCAGATCAATTCTTCTGCACGTTCTGTTTTGTTTAGAACCGACCCCATCACCCGGAGCGCATAGTTCATGTCATTTTTATGCGTGGTAAGATCCCCATATTTTAAGGAAATTACAGGAATTCCAGTTAAATCTTGCAACATTTGAATACGAGCAGGGCTGATATCATCATCAACCATTTTAAAAATAATGTTTGGCTGAGGATTCATTGCCTTAATCGCAGTTGGGTTGTCTGCTCCATACCAGTCCCCAAATACAGGTAGTGCACGCAGCTCAGGATGCGCTAACAGATAAGGAACTGCCGTGGTTGGGTGAGTGTTTTGTTCAAACATATCAATGCCAACAACCATCTCAGTGGCATTGAGATATACAAGATATCGCAAACAACCTGCACCAGAACAGATAACAGAATCTATCTCATTTGGAATGAACACCGTACGACCGAGAGCATCAATTACTGGGTATTTTGCCCGTTCAATTGCATTTTGTTCTATTTCATTAATAGAAGGTCCAGGGATCTGAATACCACTCTCTTGATCATCACGATCTGTACATCCTGAACAGAGAACAAAGACGCACAGCATCACTGTACAGGCTATCAATGCCCCCGTGCCTGACATCTTGTTCATAGTAAGAGATTACTATCGAAAATATATGAATACTTCCGTGCTTTGTTCGAAATATTCATGATACCAGTAATCAGATGTGTAATAAATGGATTATACAAATAATGAGCAAGGTACAGATACGATCCCAATCATCTCAGTTATTCTTGCAGGAGGCGTTGGAACCAGACTTTGGCCACTTTCAAGGACATATTACCCAAAACAGTTTCTGACATTTTCTGATCGCTCTCTCTTCCAAAAGACATATACCCGTGCCCGCGCACTTTCAAATCCTGAAGATATCTATGTCGTGACAAATGTGTTGCATCAGTTTCTGGTACGAACGCAGATAAAAGAAATAGATGAACAATATAACCAGGTACACATACTTTCAGAGCCAGTTGGCAGAAATACTCTTCCCGCCATTACCTGGGCTGTATCAGAGCTTCAACATCGCACAGACAATCCACGTGTGATTGTGTTTTCATCAGATCATTATCTGGATAATACGGTGAATGAGGAAATAATGAAGGCAACAGAACTCTGTGATGATGATATTGTTATTTTTGGTGTGCCACCAACATCCCCTCATACAGGATATGGATACATCGCTCCAGGAGACGTGCTTCCACCCGGATTTCGTGTTGCAGCATTTAAAGAAAAACCAGATCTTGAGACTGCAACGATCTATGTCAATGAGGGATATTTCTGGAATAGTGGTATGTTTCTGTTCCGTCTCTCAGTTTTTTTTTCAGAACTCAAGCAGCATCAACCTGAGTTATTTGACATATTTTCAAACCCAAGTTGCATTGATTATCCTGCCCTTCCATCCATATCCATAGATACTGGCCTGCTTGAACACTCATCTCACATTGCAATGGTTCCACTTGCTTCAACCTGGATGGACCTTGGAACTTTTAAATCATGGTACGAGATCGCAGAGAAAGATAAAGATCAGAATGTTGGCGTAGATATAACAAGAAATGCAAAACGAAATTTTGTAGAAAGCGGAGATAAAGAGGTCGTACTCATTGATGTACATGATACCATTGTTGTGGATACAGATGATGCCCTCTTGATCTGCAATATGAATTCAAGTGAGAAGATCAGTGAGATCGTAAAACAGCTTGCAGAAAGAAAGGATCCACGTATTGCTATTCATAGCAAGGTCTACCGACCATGGGGCTCATATCATCTGCTGGAGAAAGGAAAGCGGTATCTTATGAAAAAAATAACCGTTGATCCTGGAAATAAGCTCTCCCTGCAGCGGCATCACCACCGAAGTGAGCACTGGATCGTAGTCACTGGCATGGCTGATGTCATTTTAGATGATACCCATACCATGCTTCGGCCAGGGGAGAGCACATTTGTTCCCGCTGGTATCCGCCATCGACTTGCAAACTCTGGAAAAATTCCTCTGGTTGTTATTGAAGTTCAGATCGGAGAGTATCTTGAGGAAGATGATATTGAACGATATGAAGATGATTTTGGGAGAGAGTGTTGGTCAGAACAGAGAACAGAGGGAAAAGAAGAAGAAATAACCAAGAAATGAAGGAGAAAGAAAAAGATTTTTCACTATATATAGTTTTATTTATAAAAATAAATTTGATTTTGTCATTCATTCTATATTTAAATAATATAAGATGATTTATTTTTATGAACATATTAATACTGTAACTCGCAGTTGATTCTGTTGTTTTTTAATAATAATAACTAATCATATTCTGTTTTGCTTCACGTCTCTTCTTCTCGAGAAATGAAAACACGGTCTCATGCTCAACTCCTGAAACAAGCATATCAATCGCATCTAATGCAACCCGAATCTGCTCTACATCCCCAATCACGGATACAGTCTTCCCATACACAGATATCGAAGTCTGGGTCATATCCTCAATTTGTCCTCGGGCTCTACCATTTCTTCCAATAATACGTCCACGGAGCCGTTCCATCTGATCAGGGGTAGATGCAGCATCACTGATATCAATTACCTCAATGTAGAGATCATCCTCTTCCAAAAGCACAAATGCACGCTCTGGTGAAAAACCTCGAGAAATAGCCTGAATTGTAGCAACAGCGCGAATGAACAGATCTGCATCCTCACCTTCAACCAAAATGAGGCCACCGTTGCTGTCAACAGTAATCTTCGTTTGTGTCTGTTCCTCAATTTGTGCCTTTACAGAGCCTTCTTTTCCGATAAGTACACCAATTCTCTCTTTATTAATCTTTGTTTCCTGTCGCATGCTACAGCTCTCTGATAACTTGTTCGTCCAAGTGGGCAAGGGGGTGATCCGTAATCTCTGCCAACAAATCTTTAGCAGGGAATGTATCACAAGTATGTTCAAAATAACGATTAATATTTTCAATGTCCCGAAGCAAAAGGGGAATCGCTTTTGGATGATCTGGGGTTACCGCCTGTCCCATATCAATAAACCATGGTTGATTGGATCCATAGAGAATATTAAACTCAGACAGATCTCCGTGCACAAGATGTGCCTCTTGATAAAGCACTCTGACATACTCAACAATTGCCTGATACACTGCCAGTGGTTCATCCATATAGGCACTTCGGAGTTGTGGATAGGGAACTCCAGTAGAATCTGCAATAAGTTCCATGACCAAAATATTTCGAGTCCATACAAGCGGTGAAGGAACGGGCAGACCAACCTTTTTCGCACGACTTAAGTTAGAAAATTCCTTCTTCGTCCAAGCGAAGATAATATCTTGACGTGACTTCTTAATATTGGTAAATCTGCGATCTCCAATAATATACTTTTGCATCTGATTAAAATTCGCAGTACGGGTAAGATAGATCTTCACGGCAACGGAACCTGTATCAGAGTCACACATATAGACATTTGACTCCTTGCCGGTAGATATGGGGCCACCAAAGCTTGAGATCCAGCCCTTTTGCACCAGCTTATAGAGGGCAAACAATGTTGCATCATCAAAGACATCATCCTTGACCTTGCGTGCGTCAAGATCTTTGATTTTCATTCTCATCTCTGAGATCTGCTTATCGAAGCCGTGTTCACGAGACTCAATGCTCAAAAGCTACCTCCTACACGAGATAAACGGGCAAATACAGATAAATATGTTTTCATGGAGTTCATTGTGGTAAAATTGGGTAACACATTCTTCATTGAGAATGCATACTCCTGTATATTGTTAATGATGGTTATGTACGTATGTTACATATGTATTTATGCATAATTTACGTATGGGCTAGAAGATACTCTCGAACCGGAGCTAATATCTTAATCAGATACCGTGCCACGGTCTCTTTTAGATCTGCAGGATGAATATCGCCGTGGAGATATGATATCTCTATCTCCTCATATGAGGAAAAAGTAGCATTTCCACCAAACTTCTCAGAACGTTCTACGGTCACAGTCTCAACACGTGGGAAAATATGATAATGAAGAATTTGAAGCACAGGATTTTCCTCTGCTTCTGGAGGACAAAACGCTTTTTTCATCTTTTTTCTGATACTCTCTTCACTTTCTGCAACTGAGATATCATTCCCAAGAGAAGATGACATCTTCTTCCCATCAATGCCGTTAATGATTGGGAGATGGATACAAACAGGAGATGGATATCCTTTTCCAGGTAGATACTCACGAGCAAGCATATGGATTTTTCGCTGATCGATACCTCCTACTGCGGCATCAACACCAAGCATAGCAATATCTACCATCTGCATAATCGGATAGAGCATCTGTGATACTGTTGGGTGATCCATCTGGCGGCCGACCTCATCCATACTTCGTTTTGCACGATTTACCGTAACCTGTTGAGCGAGTTCGTGAACAAGAAGTTGGTACTCAGGAGAGAGCTGGATCTCAGTCCCAAGCACATACTGGATATCTGTCAGTCCAAGACCTTCAAAACACCGCTTATTATACTCTGCAAGCGCACGAATCTCTTCCATCGTTCCCTTGCGATTCAAAAAAGCATGTACATCTGCAAGAAGTACAATTATTTCAAAGCCAGCATTTTTGAGATCAACGAGTTTATTAATTGTTGTGAGGTGGCCAAGATGAATCTCACCACTTGGTTCATATCCACAGTACACCTTTTTTTGCGGTTTATCTATAAGACAGCGGAGATCTTCGTCGGTGACAATTTCTTCAGTATTGCGGACGGCTAGCGTGTACGCATCCATTTGTATATGTCTGTTTGACAAGGTGTTTAAAACCCGCGACACACCATATTTGAAGACAACACCTGGATGCACTTTTTATTCTGTCCTGCAGAACTATATATGGATGAAGGGATTTAAGCGTAAAGCCCAAGAAGAAAAGGCCCAACCACTAAACTGGACTCAGGTTGCTATCATTGCATTTTGTGTAATGATGGCAGTAGGTATGATTCTTTCAACGTTTGGAACAAACTGGCTTAACTTCTTTACCAAGATTAAAGAAGGTGATGGAGTATCAATTGATTTTACTTTTTATGACGACTTAGGGCGTCCAGTTGTTACTACATCACAGACAATCTACCAAAAGGCTATAGAAAATGGTGATGTTATTTTCTTTGCTGGAAGAATGCCAATAATCGCAGGAGCAATGTCAGAGAAAGAACTTGTTCCAATAGAAGTTTTCAGTCAATATACTGCCTCTGGATTCATGAAGTTTGGACTGTTCGGACCTGAGCTTGATGAGATGAGTTCTGCACTTATTAACCAAAAAGTAGGCTCAGCAATGACTGTTGAGATTCCAATGTCACAAGATCTTGTCCGATTTATGGATAATGAACAGTTCATACAGATTGCCGGAGATATTTTAGATATCGTGGTAGTTGGTGATCAGCTGCCAATTGCATTCTCTGAAACTCCTCAGATCGCACTTGATGATGCAACTCCTCAAACATATCTGCGAACAGCAACTATTACAGAGATAACAGATGAAGGTGTCATATTATACTATGGATACCCATATGTTGTCGTGAGTATCGCTGAGCTTCGAGCGACAGCGTAAAAAAACACTTTTCATTATTTTTTACTACCTTCAGAATAGATGAAAACGAGTATATTTCTAAATCGCTAATATAGATTTAGATATGCTCCTTACATTCAATGAGATTCCCACGAAAAACAAACGGGTTTTACTGCGGGTCGACTTCAACTCTCCAATAGAGCCAGAGCTTGGGATCATTCTTGATGACAAACGATTCCGTGAGCATCTACAAACGATACAAGCCCTTGAATCAGCAGTATGTATTCTTCTCACTCATCAATCACGCCCTGGAAAAATGGATTTCACATCACTCGAACTTCATGCTGCGCGGCTCGAACAATTGTTACGACGGCCAGTGACATTTGTGAGTGATATTATTGGATCTGCTGCGTATGAGGCGGTTTCAAATGCTCATGACGGTGATGTACTCATGCTTGAAAATGTGCGCTTCAATGCCGAAGAAAATCTTACATTGTCAGCTGAAAGTGCAGCACATACATATTTTATTAGAAAGTTAGCAGGGCTTGGAGATGTCTACATTAACGATGCATTTGGAACAGCACACAGGGCACAGCCAACCATTATAGGCCTCCCAGAGTTACTTCCTTCAGCTGCAGGACTGCTCATGGAACGTGAGATCCAAAACCTCTCACGCATATTCACAGATGCACCACGCCCAGTTACCTTTGTGCTTGGGGGAACAAAGGTAGATGATTCATTGGCAGTTGCAGAGAATGTCCTGAAAAGTGGTGTTGCAGAAAAAGTACTCTTTATTGGAGTTGTGGCAAACCTCTTTTTCATCGCACAAGGTCACGAGATTGGAGAAGCTTCAAAAGATATCATCAAAAAACTAGGATACGAGAAAGAGATCGAATCTGCGAGGCAGATCCTGGAAACATATCCTGACAAAATTGTTGTTCCAACCCACGTTGCGGTGCAAGAGAATGGAAAACGAGTTGAGTATCCTGTAGATCATGTTCCTCCAGCCTGCCCAATATTTGATATTGGAATCGAGGCTCTTCCTCTGTGTCTTGATCTGTTTCGAAATTCAGGAACTGTTGTATTAAATGGGCCAGCAGGGGTTTTCGAAAATCCAGACTATGCTCTTGGAACAACTGAGATCATAAAAGCCGCATCATTTGTTCCTTTTTCAGTTATTGGTGGAGGTCATACCGCAGCGGTAATAGAGCGTCTTGGGCTCGTAGATACATTTAGTCACATCTCAACAGGGGGAGGAGCATGCACTAAGTTCCTTTCAGGAACAAAACTTCCTGCTATTACAGCGCTTGAGAGAAGCAAAGAGAAATTCAAGGCACGTGTAGAGTAGATATCTGTAGCGCATCACTGTAGCGCATCAAGGAAAGATGGAGATCAGAACCGAGATCGATATTTGTTTAGAAGTTACATCTCCGCAAGAGATACTTTGTATCCAAAAAACAAAGAGTAATCGATAATGAGATGAGATTTAGGATGATTCGAAGTGTTCAATGCAAAATAAGAAAATAGGTTTCACAGCAATAGAAAAAATAATAAAGAGAGACTGGGGGAAAAGAGTACGAAAGATATCAAAGCAGTTGAATTAAATCATCTCGTAATATGTGCTACTCATATCGAGAGACAGCGGGATTTTCCATAAAGAGATAAGGTTTCAGTCATATGAGCGAATTTTTTTCCTGGAAGGTTATAACAGGAAATGGGGCCCACATAAAAGCAAGCTCACATACGCTACGAATCAATCAGCATGGAGCGTTTGAGGAGATCCCACTTGCTGATCTTGATCATCTTCTTTTATATGGAGGGCATGTGCTCCATACTTCTGCTCTTTCAAATTTGATACATGCAGATATTTTCATCTCGTTCTACACAACCGCTGGAGAGTTAGTAGGGACGATTATTCCTCCTTCTTACTCTCTTCATACCGATACTCGTGCAGCTCAGTTGAGGCGCACAGAACACCCTTTTGATCTCGCAAAAGAGTTTGCATATGCTGCGATGCAAGAGAGAATTCAAACTATTGAATGGTATGAGCAGGAGTGGAAAGTGGATCAAAGCTCTTTGCTTCGTGCAGGGGAGATGGATATTTTGTACCAGGCACTACATGAAATAGAGTACCTCATTAAGATCGATGAGCTTCGCAGAGTACACCGTCTTGTGCATGATATGTATTATGAAATTTATGCACGACTCGTTGATCCTGTGCTTGCATTTCGGAGAAGAACAAGCGCGCCATACCAAGATCCTGTAAATCTTATGCTTGCACTTGGGTACACCATGATATCATCCAATATATTTGCATCATTGCAAGGTGCTTTCTTAGATCCAGATGAGGGACTGTTGCATTCTGGTCATCTTGGACTTGTGCGTGATATGACTGAACTGCACAAGACACATATGATCGACATTCCTTTGAAATCATTTCTAAAAGATGATCCTCCATCTGATAAAGATATTATATGGGATTCACAGCAATGTTCACTGTCAAATACATTTATTTCAGATCTTACAAAGCATTTTTATGAGTCAATAGAGATAAAAAAAATAGATGCTCGCATAAAAGAATTTGCAACTAGTATAAGATCAAATGAGATGTTTTTTGTGAGATGAAAAAGGGGTCTGATGGGAGGAAAGAAGAGAGGGAAAAAAAAGAATAGGATGTAATCTTTCATTTTCACTCTATTAAAATATAAAATAAAATTGAAGTTCTTATATTTATCATTATTTTCACAGGAAATAGTATTTATCTTAATACTCCCTATTTATAGAACATGGCACAAGTATGGAAGCGTGACTGGGGTCTTACCACCCGAATCATTATCACAGGGCTCCTCCTCCTCCTCATCTATCTTGCCTTTATGGCGGTGTTGTGGTACTTTAACGTGAGTATAGGTCTTATCCTCCTCTTTGTCTTTGTGATGGCGTTTGCTCAGTACTTTTTCTCTGACTCTATAGTGCTGATGAGCACGAAAACAAAGATTGTCAGCGAGACAGAAGCTCCTGAACTTCATCAGATGATAGAACGTATCTGTGCAGATGCTGGAGTTCCCAAGCCTCGCATTGGTATTATGCCATCACCAATGGCGAATGCGTTTGCAACAGGCAGAAGCCCAAAGCGTGCTGTTGTAGCAGTTACTGACACAATTATGCGTGTACTGAACACCAATGAACTTGAAGCGGTGTTAGCACATGAGATTGCACACGTTAAAAATCGTGATGTCCTGGCTTTAACACTTGCAAGTTTCATTGCAATGGTAGCGTCAATGATCGTTCACAATATTTTGTTTATCTCTTTTACAAATCGTGGGGAGGGAAGCCCTCCTTGGATTCTTATTGCAATAGTTGCTGGTGCTGTCTGGCTTATTTCAACAATATTGATGCTTGCTCTCTCACGCTATCGTGAGTATGCAGCAGATCGAGGAAGTGCATATATCACCAATGATCCTATGGCTCTTGTCTCTGCACTGAAAAAGATTAGTGGAACAGTGGAGGCTATGCCTTCCAAAAAACGTCAGGAAGTTGAGGGTGCAAATGCGTTTTACATCATCCCTGCAATCTCTGGCAAGTCTATCATGAGTTTGTTTGCAACGCATCCTCCTCTTGAAAAGCGCATTGCCAATCTTGAAAAGATCTTAGTAGAACAACGTGGTTATTAAAATTAAAACCCCACTTTTTTTTAGAAAATCGTGAAAAGATAAAATGAAATATCTGTTTTTGGCATCTATTAATTTTTTTGTCGATGTTTCTCCTCTTCCAGTTTCCGAAGTTCTGCCCGTTTAATCTTTCCAGATATTGTCTTTGGCAGTTCACTCACAAATTCGATCTCACGTGGGTATTTATATGGAGCTGTCACTCGTTTTACATGTTTCTGAATATCAAGCACCATCTGTTCACTAGGCACGTACCCTTCCTTTAAGACAATAAATGCTTTGACTATTGTTCCTCGAATTGGATCAGGTGAGCCAACAACTGCTGATTCTTGCACTGCTGAGAACTCTTGCAATGCACTCTCTACTTCAAATGGTCCGATACGATACCCTGAACTTTTAATCACATCATCGTTTCTTCCAACAAACCAGAAGTACTGATCTTCATCACAGTAGGCCTTATCTCCTGTGTAATAAAACCCGTTCTGAAATGACTCCGCATTTGCTTCAGCGTTATTAACATATTCCGTGCCGAGTCCAATTGGCCAAGGATCTAATTTAATTGCGATTCTTCCTTCTTCTCTTATACCAACAGGCTTTCCATCGTCATCATGGAGCTCAATATGCCACCCTGGAATGGGGCGCCCCATTGAACCAGGTTTATGCTTCATGAATGGCAGTGTTGCGATACAACAGCAGGTTTCTGATTGGCCGTATCCCTCATAAATTGAAAGACCTGTCTCTTCTTTCCAGATCCTATTTACATCTGGGTTCAAAGGCTCACCAGCAGATATACAATGTCGAAGGGAACGTAGATCATATTTTGAGAGATCTGCAATGATAAGCATTCGATAAATCGTTGGAGGACAGCAAAATGTTGAGATCTCATACTTTTCAATGAATGGAAGCAACTCCGTTGCATTGAACTTCCCTCTGGTGTCATAGACAAAGACACATGCACCAATAACCCATTGGCCAAAGATCTTTCCCCACCCACATTTTGCCCAACCAGTATCTGATGAAGTAAAATGAAGATCGTTTCCATCTAATGCCTGCCAAAGCCCGGCAGTGACAAGATGCCCCAGTGGGTGTGCATGATTATGGAGAATCATCTTTGCGTCTCCAGTTGTGCCAGATGTAAAGTATATCAGCATGGGATCATCTTTGTGTGTTCGAATAGGCTCAGGCAAGCTTATTTTGTTTCGAGATACCGGAGCTGGATAGAGAAGCTCATATGGATAACTGATCCAGTGCGGAAGCTCTCCATCTATAAGCATTCTGTGCTTTATTGTTGGACAAACACGACAGATTCGCTCGACTTTATCTGAGTTTTCTTTGTCCGTAATGATCATTGTGAATCTGCCAGCATTGAGTCGGTACTCAAGATCTTTCGTTGTCAGCATCGTTGGCGAGGGACAAACTACAGCACCAAGCTTAATGAGCGCGATAACAAAGATCCACCACTCTGGGACACGATGCAACATGAGCATGACGCGATCTCCGCGGCCAATGCCATATTTTAAGAGGATGTTTGCAGCTGCATTTGAAAGGTTTCGAAAATCACGAAACGTGAATTTTTTTTCATTTCCTTTATCATCGACCCATATCATTGCAAGCTTATTTCTGTCTGTTTGTGCCCAGGAATCAATGATATCATATCCAAAATTAAAATATTCTGGAACATCTATTGAAAATTTCTGGCAGAGTTCGTCATAGTCTTTGACATCTCTGAAAAGATCAAAGTGCATATAACAAGTTTTTGTGTAGTGCATTATCAACTCTGTGTCAATTATGTCTGACTTTATAAGGAGGTGCAGGTTCTAAGATAATAGACCCTCACTTCATGAATTAAAATTAAAATTTAATTGATTTGTTTTTATAGATGTGTTTTAATGATAGTAGAGGACGAGATAGTATTATGGTTAAAAAGATCCTATGAGATCTGGAATGTCTGATAAACAATATGAGTCCCTGAAGATCGAAAATATAGTGGCGTCCGGCTCTGTTGCTGATTCTATTGATCTAGAACTCATTTCATCGAAAATTGAAAACTGTGAACTCAATACAAAACGCTTCCCAGGAGCTGTTTATCGTATAGAGTCGCCAAAAATGGCCTCACTTATTTTCTCATCAGGAAAGGTTGTACTTACTGGAATTCGAGAAAATGCAGCTCTTGACGAGGGACTTGCTCAGATCATTGATAAAATGCGCGATGCCGGTGTTGAGTGTTATGAAGAGCCTGAGGTAGCAGTCACAAATATTGTGTGTTCATATGATATCGGGAATTACATCAACCTGAACAAGGTTGTTGTTACATTAAACCTTGAAAACATCGAGTATGAACCAGAACAATTCCCAGGTCTTGTGTACCGTATTCAGGATCCGAAAATAGTTGCTCTTCTCTTTTCATCAGGAAAAATCATCCTCACAGGCGGAAAAAATATGGATGACATACGTCGTGGGCTTGACTTTCTTGAGCTAAAGCTGCAAGGTATTATGTAAGCACATTAGAAAAGAGAAAAGAGGCAAAAAAATACGCATACATGCGAAAAATGGATAATAGGTTACCGATTACATCTACATCTTGATGTTTCCGGTGCTTTCCTCTCTCTCAGTCTCGACAACACCTCCAGTTGCCGTATTTGCTAAACGATAGGAGAGCTCTAGCACACCATTGTGGAGTGTTTGTCTGCACGAGTCCAGATCAACATCAGGAATAACAGCAGAGGTTTTATATCGACGTTCTCCATCAAATCCGACAATGTGAATCTGTCCATCTCCGAACGCGACTTTAATGTGCTCTTTTTCGAGGCCTGGTAATGGACAGGTCAGAATAATCCATCCATCTGCTTCTATCACTTCAATTTCAGGCTTATCGCTATCATGGGGGGGGTTTCCTCCTTCACGGCGACCTGGCATTGATGGAACATTCTCACCTGCAATAATGATATTTATTCCCATCATCCCTGGGCCGGTTTCTCTGCCTTGAAATGTATTTGAAAGTATATGCGAAAGCAACTCTTCAATACTACGGATACCGTCTGGAAATTTGTCTGTCATTGCATAGCTCTTGTGATATGCGTGTGTGTCGCATTACGTAGTCTTTATTTTCTCAACCAAACTCCGAATCGCCTTAAAATCTTTTGTATCAGCTTCGTAGACGAGATGGGAGAGCTCTTTGTATGATGTGTTATGCTCAACATTTGTTCTGCAATAGGCTATAATGTTTCTGGCATCCTCTAAGAGTTCACACTCTTCACTGGAATATAATATCTGCCATGCTTGTTGTTCATATGTCTCCCGTGCTTCCCGGTTTAATGAGGCACGCACACGTGTGAATGCTTCTTCGAAATGCGCTTTTGTAACACGTAGGTTTGGAACAGCCTCATTGATCTCTTGTGAGTTTCTCCCTTCCATGAGTCTAATGAACTCACGCATGGCAGCACGTTTCGCTTCACGAACCAGTGCTTCGATGTCTGCACCAACATACCCACCTGTGCGCTCAACAAGCTCATCCACATTGACATCTGATGTCAAGAGGAGATCTGCATCTGTGAGATAGACATCAAATATCTGTTTTCGGCCGATGGCATCTGGTGGTCGTACATAAATATGTTGTTCAATTCTTCCAGCTCGAAGCACTGCCTCATCAATCATGTCCGCGCGATTTGTTGCAGCAATAATGGTTACATCATGGAGAGCCTCGATCCCATCTATCTCTGTGAGAATCTGAGAGACGACACTCTCTGTTACATGAGCTGAGCTCATGTACGAACCTCGCTTTGGAAGAAGCGCATCTATCTCATCAAAGAAAATGATGGATGGAGCTGCTTGTCTTGCTTTTCTGAATATGTCTCGAATTCCCTTTTCAGACTCTCCAACCCATTTGCTCATAAGTTCTGGACCTTTAACTGAGATGAAGTTGCACTCGCTTTCATGAGCCACTGCTTTTGCAATGAGTGTTTTTCCTGTTCCAGGAGCTCCAAAGAGGAGAATACCTTTTGGTGCTTTCACATTGAGATGTGAAAAGACTTGAGGGTACTTCAGTGGCCACTCTATTGCTTCCTGTACCTCACGCTTTATCGCTTCCATTCCACCGATGTCATCCCAGGTTGTATCTGGGACTTCTATAAGCACTTCACGCATGGCTGAAGGTTCGACATGCATCATGCCATACTGGAAATCATCTGGTGTCACAACAATACCTGAGATCAGTTTCTGATCGATCTTTCCTTCTTTGACATCTTTCGGATTGACTTTTTCAAGCGCCCGTCGTAAGGCATGCATTGCTGCTTCTTTAACAACAAGGCTAATGTCAGCTCCTACAAGTCCATGTGCACGTTCTGCAAATGGCTCCAGAAATAATCTGCGTCTGATACTGTTTTCAACCTCTCTTTTTTGTTCGTGGAGACTTTTTAACTCTTTGTCATGCTTATTTCCATTGTTTTTATCATCTTCTGCTTTTGATTTTATTTTATTATTAATATTTTCTATCTCGTTCTCAACGCGATACAGCTGGTTCTTTTCAGCATTTTTAAGTTCTTCATCTTTTATGGTGATACCTGAGAGTGCAAGGGGAACATTTCTGGTATGAATCTGAAAAATTGCAAGCCTTCCCGCAATGTCTGGGATTCCAACCTCGATCTCTCTGTCAAATCTCCCCCCACGACGAAGAGCGGGATCGAGATTATCTGATAGGTTTGTTGCACCAATTACGATAACACGCCCACGACTTTTCAGTCCATCCATGAGTGTTAGGAGCTGAGCAACAATGCGCCGTTCGACCTCACCCTTTGTCTCTTCACGTTTTGGAGCAATGGAGTCAATCTCATCGATGAAGATAATTGATGGTGCGTGTTTTTCTGCTTCTTCAAAGATTTCACGGAGTTTACCTTCACTTTCTCCATAATATTTGTTCATGATCTCAGGGCCAGATAACGAGATGAAGTGTGCATTCACCTCACTTGCAACTGCCTTTGCAATCATCGTCTTTCCAGTTCCTGGTGGACCATAGAGCAGAACACCTTTGGGAGGTTCTATGCCAAGTCGTTCAAAGAGTTCAGGGTTTCGGAGTGGAAGCTCTATTACTTCGCGAACAAGTGAAAGCTCACGATCGAGACCTCCAATATCTTCGTAGTGAATGTCAGGAATATATGAACCACTTTCTCCTTTTTCATGTGTTGTACTCTGGCCTGAAGCATTTGCGCGCTCCCGCTCTTTTTCATCAGTTACCGATAGCTTGGTGTCTGAAGAGATAGAGACCGGTCCATCTGGTTCTGTCTTCGTAACAGCTACTACAAGGTAGGTTGTATATCCATAGTTTCCAAACCCTCCACCAAACCCTCCAAGTGACCGAAATAACTCATAAACTGGTTCTGTTTGTTGTTGTCCAATGGGAATCTTGTACATCTTTCCAGGGTAGACATACTCATTTTCAAGATTTTCCTTGAGATAGGTTGCTACTTGGGCTATATCTGATACTGATGTGTCTGATATGATCTGAAATGTTACTTTTTTTCCAGATTTTGCTTCAACTCGTTTCACTATCGCCTGTTCTTTTATTCCAATACCTGCTCTGCGTCTGATATTTCCATCTATGAAGAGGGCATCATTCCATGAGGTTGAAACTGGATAGACAATGGCATATGTTTTTCGAAGTCCTTCAATCTCAATGGAATCTCCTCTTGATAAACCGAGTCTTTCCATTGCATCCCAAGACATTCGTGCAATGTCACGGCCTATATCTTCATGTTGCACTGCTTCTTGAACTGTGAGTGTAATTTTTTGATCTACCATAACCTAAGGTAAGGGTATATTAATATATAAGATTTTCTGAGGAGGAGAGTTCATCTTTTGTCTCCCTCACTTTAAGTTCCTATGTACACCATATATGGGAGAGCACCAGGCTTTGCGACTTATTTTCTTCTCCATTGGATATACTTGATGAGATGAGGTCAATACGCTTTAGAACATACGAACCAGGAAAAGGTTGTCACCTCATTCGAAGGGAAACAATTGGATATCTGCGAAGCATTTGATTTTGAAATACCGCAAGGATGCGCCCCACATTATCTATCACACCAAAAACCAAAGACCAAACAGGGAAAGCTGCCAAAAAAACGATTGAAACGGATTTCTAACTTCTAGTAGAAGTGGTGAAAAAAAGACAATGGGAAAATAAGATAAGGAGACCCGTATAGAGATAGCTGTAACTAAAGGAACAGAGGACCACGTTTCCCACGGTTCGAGCTCATTCACTATCAATCCCTCTATGAAAGCAAAAAACAAATAAAACCCACCACATTTCACAAGATGTTCTGGGTAAGCACTCCAGTCATGAAGATCTTAATACGGCATTCAAACCTGAAAATATATTATCTTACGTGTGCAAAAAGTACATGAACATTTCGATGATCCGGGTACATATCTTTTTTCTGTTCTGTTTTTTTTTCCTCATTATGAGCGCAAGCATGGTTACCGGAACAACTCCTGCAGATGTCATATCAAATGATTTGAATGAAAATAGTGATATATCTGGATCTGGACAGATCTCCATTGACTCTGTTACCATTGTCTGCGGTGAAGGAACAGCAACAGTATATGTAACATACTCACTTACTGGCGTCACTCATTTTTTATTTTTTGTGTTTGGCTCTTCATCTCTTGAAAGAGATATTGTGGAAATGCTTGGATTTACGGATGCACTTGTTGTTTTCGTTGGAGCTGAAGAAGCTGAGCTGATGCTAAGTGACATTGCAACGGTGTACGGTGATGGAATTTACTGGCTTCCTGCTCATACATTTCAAACAATGATCCCAACTGTTGAGGTAGTGACGCCTCAGCAGACATTTACCTATTCCAATATCACCGAGCTTTCAGGTATGGTATATTATGCTTCTTATGCTTCAGAAGAATCTCTTTAGATGAGTTAACAATGGAAGGTGCATTATAATATGGCAGATTTAAACCTCATTACTTTTTTTCTCTATGCATTTACTTCCCTTATCATTGTAGTAAATCCCATTGCTGCAATGACGGTATACACGAGCGTTACCTCTGGTATGAATGCCCAGAATCATCAACGAATTGCAAGTTACTCATGCCGCTTTGCTTTTATTGTTCTTCTCTTTTTTACACTTGTAGGCTCATCACTCCTAGATCTGTTTGGAATCTCAATTCAGGCGTTTACGATTGCAGGAGGATTATTACTTTTGTTTGTTGGGTTTGAGATGGTGAACGCAAAGACTTCTCGTACAAAGATGACAGCAGTTGAGAAGTATCAACAAATTGATCCTGAGGAGGTTTCTTCAATGCCCCTTGCATTTCCCATGATTGCAGGCCCTGGATCAATCACTACTGTTATTGTGCTTTCGAAGGAGGTTCCTCATCATGAATATATATCTGTGTTCCCGATATCATATCAGACACTGATTATCATCCTGTGTCTTGTTATTACTATTATTACTACTTGGCTCACCTTTGTTTTCTCAGATAGACTGAGCTCACATATTCAAGAACGAGAGTATCGCGTGCTGAACCGACTCATGGGCATTATGCTTATGGCCATCGCAGTTCAATTTATGATTAATGGACTTTCTCAGGCATTTCCTGGTATTGTTCAGTAATGAAACATATAATATCATATAATCAAATATACTATTGCAAAGATGATAACTAGGAAACCCTTTTTATCTTCACCTACTACATACTATATATGAATTATAGAGTTCTGTATACCTGTATCTGCTTACTTGGTGCTCTTTTCATTGCAGCATTTCCTGCAACTGCAATTCAAACAAACATCGCATCACCGCCAATTCTGAGAAACTACGTAGCTGAGATTCCTTCTGCTGATGAACATTTCATGGAGCAAGTCACTGAATTCATAGAACAGATGTCAGATCAAACTCTCAATGTAAGAGATGATCTTCTGTTTTTCCCTCTCCTTGCATCAGGATATAATATTAAAGATCATAGCACAGCACAAAAGCTCATTGACTTCTTGTTTTACTCAGCAAAAGCTGGGGAACATTATCAACAATACCGAGCTAACAAAGAGCGCTACTTCACACCAATTAACCCAGAAGAAGAATACCTCCTTGCAGAAGAGTATCGTTCTCTCGCAGAAAAAACATTTGAAGCATGTGAGAGCTGCCAGGAATATTTCCCAGACTTTGTGATGTATACCCTTCCATCAAAAGAAGATCAAATATCAGATGACGGGTATCAGTTTACTGGTAAACTAGGCTTTTAAGATACTTCATTTACTTCTTTATCTTAGGAGTCTTACGTAAATAAAATTTACAATTGGCTAACGTGAATTTTCTTAAGGACTAATTTTACGGGAAATGAGACGATTCTACCTTTGTCAATCAATTATCTTGATCATTTGTGTGTATACTTTATTTTCACACAGTCCCTTATCTTCTTTTAAATCCGTTGAAATCAAGTTACCTAAAATATGAACTGAGTTTTGGTCAAGAATCAAGTAACTCTTACCATATTTCTTTTTTCATGTGAAACTTCAATTGCATCATATATTAATGAGTTTGACTCATATAATATATCCAATATGATCAAGCGGGGGCTGTTTCATTGTCACTCACCGGAAAAAAAAGATTAGATCTAGAAAAAATACGTTTCAAAGGTGATTTTCGAAAGCTTATCCATATTGCACAAGATCTTAAAGCAGAACAACGTGTTGAAGCACTGCACCAGCTTGGGATTATGCACACGGACAAAGTAATTCCAGTTGCAATTCAACTCTTTTCTGATCCAGACACAGAGGTTCAAAAAGCTGCCAGCCAAGTACTTGTAAAACTTGGTATCAGTGCAGTTCCACTCCTCATCACTGCATATAAAACAGATTCAAAGAGTGTCGTAAGATGGATCGATAGCACACTCCTCAGCATCGGACCAGATGCTGCAGATATGCTTATTCATGCATTTCCAAAAATAGACGAACGTTCACAAGATCGGGTAAGTTATACCCTCATCTCAATGGGAACATCTATTTTACCAAAACTTGTACATGCCCTTGGTCTTTATATGGGGGATGAAAAACAAATTATTGAGACCATCATAGAAAATATCGGAATGCCATCAACTCCTTATCTTATTGCTGCCCTCAAAAACTCGGATGAAGAGATTCGCGCACGTGCAGCGGCACAACTTATCATTGCTGGTCCAAAAATAGTCCCTGATCTCTTACAATCATGTTCAAATGATACTCCCAAAGAAAAAGAATTAAAATATTATATAATATCTCAAATTGGAACCCCTGCGCTTGATTCATTTTATGATTGTATAAAAAGCTCAGACACAGTTATCTCTGCCATGGCAATCGATGCCTTTGTTGCATTTAGAGAGTCTGCGACAGCTCCATTCATAGCAGGATTATTTGAAAAAGACCCTAAAATTCAACAATCTGCAGAAAGCACTATTATTCGCATTGGAGAGCCGATTGTACAAGCTCTCATAGATGAAATTCCCAAAAGAAATGAAGCAGAACAGGAACAGATACTCCGTGTTCTCTCAAAAATTGGACAAGATGCCCTCCCTGCAATGGTCAATGCATTGCAACACCCTTTTCCAGAAGTTACAAAAAACATGGTAGCTGGTGTTGCGGCAGCTATGAGTGCCTCAGCGACTCCCCTTTTGCTCGAAAAGTTGGTAGATTTTGAGGAAAATGGAGAACAAAACATAAAAAGGGTGTTTAAACTCATTGGAAGGAGCACTCTTATACCACTTAAAGAAGCAATAACTCAACCAAATGAAAAAGTTGCTCTTTTTTCTCTTGGGATGATCACAGAGATCGATCCTCTATGGGCTATCGATTCTCTTGTCACTGCTTTCAGTCATAGCAATTCAAACATTCGTGAGATGGCAGTTTCTTGTTTGCTAAAGGTTGGAACCCCTGCGGTCCCACGCCTTATTGCGACTCTGAACAGCGATGATGCTCATGGTGCTTCCCTTGCCAAAAAAAGTATTATTGCTATTGGAGATGGTGCAGCTCCTTACCTTGTCGATGCATATGGTAAATCATATGGTCCACCAGAAGCTCTTATCACCGATATACTCCAACAAATCGGAAGTGGTTCACTCCAC
>JAITWW010000083.1 GCA_031285085.1 Candidatus Methanofilum arcanum | reverse complement strand
AAGCAACTGATAAGATAGACAGGTGAAGATCTCGATTTTTGTGGTAGGGCTTATGCATGTGTCTAAAAAGTCAATTGAAGTATCAGTTCTGGCTTTTCCAGCTGACCCTTCCAGTTGAGTTGATTCCATCCAAATGCCAGATGCCGTCTTTTTCCACCACTATACTCTGTAGATACTCACCAATTTCTCCACGTACCACCGAATCATGGAGATCCTTTGGAATGGATATACGTGAGCATACAGCATCAATAACCGCATCAAATGTTGCATATGCATCTGTATACCGCTCCTTGTGTTCTGTGAAACATGGCGAAATGCCTTCATTTTCAAGAACTTGCACGAGCAGATCCGCTTTTGGTGCAGGAACATACGCTTTTTTATGTAGCTTCTCATACAGAAAACTCATAATGCTTTCCCACAAACCAATGCCCGAGGACCAGAAACACACCACCTCACCTGAACAACAGGAATCCATTTTCAAAAGAGCAGTGCGTATATCTGGCATACCAAGAGAAAAAGAAGCAAGCACAAGATCATAGGGTGCATCCAGCTGCTCAATAGATACATCTTCCCAGCGTTGTGCAATACACGAGACATTTGATATCCTTTCATTTTCACAGCGTTGAAGGAGGAATTCACGCATGCCTCTTGCAGGTTCAACAGCAGTTACGAATGCAACCTGTTTCGCAATAGGAAGAGTAAAAAAACCTGGTCCAGAACCAATATCAAGCACACGTGCATCAGATGAGAGAGGAAGGGTTTTGAGCCGCAGTTGATATACATACTTTTGAAGATCACTTTCTGCATGACATATGAATTCTGAGCTTTTTTCTTTGGAATTCCAGAAAGTATCACACCTCCAACCATTTCTGCATTCCATATTAGCATAAAACTGATTCGTCCATAATTCTGCGGGAGATAAACTCATCTGATAAACATCTGTTTCATTCGCATAATAACCTAATGTGATACTTTTTTCAAATAAAGATCATTAAATTAATACAAAATTTTAAGTTAGTAACACAAATTATAAACCTTAAACATACAAACATAATGCAGAAGTATAAATGGAAATACAGAAGGTAAAACAAAAATATATATCATGGAGCATCGGACTGAGCCTACTTCTTATTCTTCTCGTCCTAGGAGGAGGCAATGTCAGTGCTTCAGACAATGAGAGCAAAACACTCAAAATTGCGACAGCAAATGAGATAAAATCCCCTTCATTTCTTGGAGATTACAATTTTGAATTATTTCAAACCATCTCAAACTCTGCACTTTTGCAGATGGATGAAAATGGAAATATCATCGCAAATCTTGCTAAATCGTGGTTTGCTTCACCGGATCACACAGAATGGACATTTGTTATTGATGACAAATATCAATGGAGTGATGGAACACCGTTAACACCAGAAGATGTTGCATTTACCATTAACTATCGTGGACAACTTGCTTCTTCTGGCTGGATTGGTGATACATTAGTAGATACCACCACGACAGATGATAGTGTCACCTTTATCTTCAACAAACCATATAGCAGACTTGATTTTGAGTTTCTATCCTACTCAACCATTCCAAAACACATCTGGGAATCAGTCAGCGATCCTGAGGCAAAAACAAGCAATGGACCATATGTTGGCTGTGGGCAGTATTACATAAAAAGTGTTGATGTAAACTCTGCAACACTCATCCTTGAGAAAAATCCATACTGGAAAGGAGAGGAACCCTACTATGATACTATTGAGATTCACTGGTTCTCAAATGACAACGCTTCCAGCTTTGCGCTTGAAAAAGGAGAGGTAGATACATATTGGAGATATGCGTCAACTTACCCATACGCAGCGGTTTCAGTTCTGGAACAAAATAATAGATTTGATATCTTTCAAGCTCCTTCCATTGGATTTTCTTTTTTAGGATTTAATTTGCTAAAAGGAGTAGGAGCTGACCTGGAGTTTCGAAAAGCAGTGAGTTCTGCTATCAACTATGAAGAACTCATGCAGATAACTACTCTTGGCTATGGATCCATACCCACGAAAGGCTTTGTTCCTCCAAGTATGCCATATTATCAGGAGATGCCATCACTTATCTATGACCCACAAGCAGCAGAGGACATATTAACAGCTGCAGGGTACATCGACTCAGATAAGAATGGAATTCGTGAAACTCCAGATGGAGAGGAATTATTGGTAAATTTGGTAATCAGACAGGAGTACAGCAGAGAAGGGAAGCTTGTCGCAGAATATCTGAGAGATGTTGGAATTCAAGTAAATCTAAAGGTCGTTGAAGTTAATACGTGGTATGATCTTAAGGACAATTATCAATATGATCTGACAATCACCCGTACTACTCCGTGGGGAATGCTTATGCATGCAAACTGGGGAACTGGATACTTTGACAGTCGCAGAACCGGACAGGGAGTACTACACACAGATGATAATCCTGCCTATTTAGAGCTCTGTGATGCTATTCTTGCAACAACAGACACCAACCTTCTTGAAATGTACGCACAGGAGATTCAGGAATATTATGCAGAATACTTGCCAGGGGTTGCACTGTACTGGAAACAAGACATAACCCCAACAAACAAAGATATCACTGGATGGTACTCCACTCCTTTCAAAGGCATCCTGAATGAGATCTCATTTATGCGGATACATCCAAAAACATAAAGTTAACATATAACATTTTATTTTTGTTTTCTACAGGATTCGTTGCATGAACATGAATTTTCACCACAATACTTCAGGTGTAATGAGAGGCTATCCCATAGCGTGAAACTCCATGATGAAAAAATGTACCAATGCCTCATCAATTTGCTCATGTAGCACAACGATCCTTTGGAAAACATGCAGATATCTGTTCTCTTTTTTTGTAATTGTACTCCTGGTTTTTTTACTTCCAAGAATGATGCCTGGAAACCCAATAGTGCATCTCATTGGTGAGGACATCATGGTAACACCAGAGCTTGTTGAAGAGCTCACCGCCACGCTTGGACTGGATAAGCCACTTCATGAGCAGTTTTTGATATTCATTCAAAATCTCGCAGCAGGGGACCTAGGATACTCATACCATCTTCATGCACCGGTTGCAGAATTAATATTAGAACGTCTGCCATGGACATTACTTTTAGTAGGAACAGCACTCCTGATTGGATATAGTATTGGTGTGCTGGCAGGTGCATACGCTGGCTGGCAAACAAAGCAAAAAGGAGCAAAAGCCCTGACATTTATTGGCTTTATTATCTCCTGTACTCCTCCATATCTGCTTGGCCTTGTTCTTTTTTCAGTGTTTGTCTATCATCTGGGCTGGTTTCCATTCAAAGGATTATATACTACTCCAGATCTTGCAAGTATCATGTGGCATATGACTCTTCCCATCGCTACTCTTTCATTGTTTATATTTGCACGTAACCTCCTCATTATGCGGGGCTCAGTACTGACTGAGAAACATCAGTTATATCCCCAGTTTGCACGATCACTTGGCGCATCAAAAGGATTTGTGTTACACAGACATGTCATGAAAAATGCAATTTTGCCAATAATCACTCAGTTTGCCATTGACTTTGGATTTATACTATCAGGGGCACTTTTTATTGAAATTATTTTTTCATTAAATGCAATGGGCTCTTTGATGTATACAGCGATTCTGAACCATGATTACCCGATATTAAGCGGACTTTTTTTAGTTATTGCAGTTATGGCCATTGGAGCCAATATTCTTGCAGATGTTCTGTATGGCATTATTGATCCACGGATATGGAGAGAGATGCAATGATACCATCTATCAAGATCGCACGGAAGTATGCCCTCTCTGCACTGTTGATTGGTATTTTTGTCATTATGGCCACCATACCCGGATACATTGCTCCATATGGTCCATCTGAGCGTTTTGGAGGATATCAAACTCCAAGTACCGCACATATCATGGGAACAGATGATATGGGAAGAGATATTTTTTCGCTTTTAGTACATGCTGCACGCCTGTCTCTTCTGATTGGAGTTGTATCTGGTGTGCTTGCTATTGGCATTGGTGTCATTGTCGGGTTATTATCTGGATGGCTTGGTGGGATATGGGATGATATTTTCATGGGGCTTACTGATACCGTGCTTATTCTTCCAAAAATTCCACTTATCATTGTTATGGCAGCATATCTAGAACCAGGCCCAAAGCTCCTGATTGTAACTCTTGGTTTATTATCCTGGGAGTCTGGAGCACGAGTTGTGCGGGCAAAGGTGCTTCAGGTGCGAACCATGGGATTTGTGTTGAGTGCTCGCTGTTTTGGATTTTCAAGTGCATATATTTTGAGCAGGGAGATCTTGCCCGTGTTATTTCCGGTTATTGTTCCAAAATTTGTGCTGGTAACGGCTTCGGCAATGATTGCAGAGGCATCACTGTCATTTTTAGGACTTTCAGATCCAACAATGATATCATGGGGGGTTATGATATCAGATGCATTTACCCATAGTGGATTTATTCGGCACATGTGGTACTGGTGGCTGCCTCCGACATTGTGCATTATTTTAGGAGTCTGTGCCATTACCAGCATTGCTTTTTTGTATGAGGGTAGAACACGAGAGCTGATTCAGTTATAAAATAATTCTACATACATTACACATGCAGTCATATGGCAGGAAATGAGAAAAAACAACAGGATAACGGCCCGATTTCGCACATGTTAGAGGTTGAAAATCTTTCAGTTACATTTAAAGGAAAAAACGGCGATATTCCAGCACTTCGAGGTATTGATCTGCATCTTGGCCATAATGAGTGTCTTGCGATTGTTGGAGAGTCAGGATGTGGGAAATCAGTAATTGCACAGGCAATTATGCGTCTACTTCCTGAAGAAGCGGTACTATCTGGGAGGGTACGGTATAATACGAGAGATCTGTTCTCAGAGACCAATGACACAATGAATCATATCCGGGGAAAGGAGATCGCTATGGTATTTCAAAGCCCGGAACGGGCATTAAACCCGGTATACAAAATAGGACGTCAACTTGTAGAACCCATGGTTATGCATGGTATCTGTTCACGTAGTGATGCACATATACGAGCTAAAAAGATGCTCACAGAGCTTGGGTTTAAAGATGTTGATGAGTTGATGCACTTTTATCCCTGGATGTGTTCTGGAGGAATGTGCCAACGGATTTTGTTTTCTGCTGCTTGTCTGTTACAGCCAAAAATAATCATTGCTGATGAACCAACAAAAGGGCTTGATGCAGATAGAATTTCAGATATTGAGCATATGCTTAATATGGCCAGTACTGAATATACAGGAGTTCTTTTAATTACCCATGACTTAAAACTCGCACAGCGGGTAGCTCATCGAATAATGATCATGTATGCCGGAGTTATTGTCGAGAGTGGAGATGTCTCACAGGTATTTTCAAATCCTCTGCATCCCTACACCCAAGGACTTATTCGGAGTATGCCAGAACATGGATTCCATCCAATATCTGGAATGTCTCCGGCACTTTCAGATCTGCCATCCGGCTGTGTATTTCACCCACGCTGCAAACATGCTGCTCAAGACTGTCAAAGCGAGATTCCAAAGTGGAAAGAGAGAAAAGAGGTTGATGGGAACGCACATTCCCATATGGTACGTTGCCTATGCTGATCCTGCACGCCGATTGTATCGGAAAAGAGTACAGAAAGGAAGGCCATAAAGATCTGGTATTTTCATCCTTCTCGGTTGATGTTCATATGGGAGAGACGGTAGGGCTTGTAGGACCGTCAGGATGTGGAAAAAGTACATGTGCACGGGTACTTGCAGGTCTTGAAAAGCCATCCAGGGGAAGAGTTCTGTACCGGGGAAAGGACATCCATACTCTCACACGAGCTGAGTGGAGCCAGTTTCGAAGAGAGGTCCAGGTGATCTTTCAAGATCCAGTTGGATCATTTAACCCTACACAAACAATTGGCCAATCAATGACAGCGGTGTTAAAACATGTACATGTTCCAGGAGATGAACATGAAAATGAACTGGCTCATGTATTTCATCACGTTGGGCTGCAGATGGAGATCCTAAGCAGATACCCGGATCAGATCTCAGGAGGACAGGCACAGCGTGCTGCAATTGCGCGAGGGATGATTATGCAACCACGGGTGATGATACTAGACGAGCCAACCTCTGCTTTAGATGTGTCTGTTCAGGCGCAAATATTGCATCTGCTTACATATGTACAAAAAGAGCACAAAATTGCCTATGTTTTCATCTCACATGACATAGACGTTGTCGAATATATGTCTCACACTATTGTCAAAATGCAAGAAATCTCTTGCAAAATGAAAAAATAAGTTCAAGATATTTTCATCAAATCTCGTTCATTTCGCTCCAATTACTCTCCACAACACTCTGCTGTTATACCCCTTGATTTTCTTCTATTTCATTGCGATTTTTCTTTGTTCTCTCCTATAAATCCATAATACCGCATGATTGTGCACCAAATGTCAAAAAAATACTGAAGGGAAGTTCATAGTAGAAACTGTGAAAAGTTCACAGTACTTGTTATTCAACTAGAAACATATTTCAATATTGAGATAACTGAGAGGCTGAATAGCTACTAATATCGCCGTTGGAGTTTGTTGTAAATAGGAAACTATCCAATACCTCCAAAATGAAACTCCAAAGACCACTCTATCCAAAGCCTACCCTGTCGATAGGCATAGAAGCAATCACAGAAGAATCAATACTCTGGTGATCCTCCTCAAGGCAGTATTTCCCAGTATCTCCAAATTTCAGAGTGCAAAAAATATATCAAAGCTCTAACATAGAGAACAGACTCATATATGACTATGTTGAATACCTCGGATGCAAAAATATCCAATGCAATAGCTCCAGAGTACGAACGCTTTGAACAAACAAATCGTTTGCAAGGGGAGACCCTTGTTCGTCGAGGAACGGTAGATATCTACAAAAATCGCCCCCAAGTTCGTTTGACACCACATTTACATGTGATAAAAATTGGTGGCCACGGAGTAATTGATTATGGTAGCAAAATTGTCCATCCAGTAGTGGAAGAGGTTGGAGAGCTCTCACTCAAGCACCAGATTCTTGTTGTGACTGGGGGGGGAGTGCGAACCCGTCATGTACTTGATATTGGCCTTGATCTTGGGATGCCAACAGGAGTCCTTGCTGAGCTGTCTTCTAAGACAAGTGACCAAAATGCAACGATGCTGGCAATTCTATTAGCAAAATGGCATGGGGAAAAGATAATCTCTGATGAATTATTAGATCTTCCAAAAAAGTTACATATTGGCGTGCTTCCCGTCATGCCAGGAACACCTCCATATGGATTGTTGGAGTACTCTGGGAAAGGGCATGAGATTCCAGTTCACAGAACAGATACAGGAGCATTCCTTGCAGCAGAGGTTGTTGGGGCACAGAATTGTATTCTTGGTAAAAATGTAGATGGAATTTATACAAAAAATCCTACAAAATATCCAGATGCAGAGCTTATCCCAGAGATATCAGCATCAGAACTCCTTGCCATGGATGCAGAAGATCTTGGTGTTGAACCAAAGATGCTAGAGCTGATGATGCATGCACAGCACCTCAAAGCCGTCTATGTTGTAAATGCACATAAACCAGGAAGGATCACCTCAGCAGTTGAAGGAAAACCTGTTGGAACAATTATCTGGTGCAGGTAAACACAACAAAAGAAAAAAAAACTTGGAAGACGAAGATAGAGACAAAAAGATTCTATCGTTGCCAACCAGTCATCTGATGAACAGGGTGTAATCCATATTTCCAATGACTTTCCAAGATGAGAGGTACCACTTGAAAGCTCCTTTTGGCTTATTGGCAGCACAGATACCCTTGTCCAATCATCCTGGAAAAAAGATCATAGAATATTAGTTTCGTACAGTATTAGATAGCGTTGTAGTGGTAGTTACATTATTTTTTTCTGCGGACATGTTCCTCATCAGGTTCGGACTCAAGATAGACTATCTCTGCCTGAACATCAGCTGCAATACATTCCAGCTCCTTTTTGCGAAAATGCACAGCATCTGTTCGAAGAAATGCTCCACTATTATCATCAGAGGTAATTGCAGCGATGCGGTATTTTGGTTGCTTCGCGCCTTCAGATACCTTTTGGCGCTCCCGGACATATATTTTTCTTGTCATAGCACTTGATATATCAGTTGATATATCAGATAAACCTTCTGCTCATCCTCTAGCCATGTCCCTAACAGATAGCACAATATACCTACCACTTATCGATCTTTCTATCTTTCTATCTCTCCTACCTATTTTAGATAGACATGAATGAGATCTCAATTATCGACGCGGTTCGTCTCAAATGAGCTTATTTCTTGCTGATCCAGATCATATTGAGATGATGACAGGTCTTGGAAGACCGATGTTGATCCGTTTTATTCATGAAACACCAGTTATTGCACTCCCAGGACACCCAACATCTGCTTTTTTAACATTAGTTCTTGGAATCACACAGTTAATCCAGGGATTGAAAGGGAGTCCATGTCAGAGACAGTACAAGCAGACGGTGCGAATGGCAGTAAGCTTTCCTTCACGAAAAGAGAGGGAACAGTTTTTTCCAGTAAGTATTAGAGATGGAAGAGCAACACCAACTGGAGGCATGAGTTGGTCTTTTCAAACACTTTTTGATAGTGACGGCATTATTAAAGTACCTATTGGAAAAGAACTTCTCATGGAGAATGAAGAGGTTGAGGTTATTATCTGGTGATATGTTGTTGTTTTGATGATGATGAATTTTCACGAAACAAATCAATCCCAAGAGGGAGGGAGCGTAGTTGGTGAAAATCCATGCGTATACAAAACCGTAACGATAGTGTGGGAAGTTAGCTACTAATGAATGCAACCCCCTACCAGATCGCCTCCTCGCCTCACTTGATGAGTTTTCGAATTTTTTCCATTTCTGAGTATTTACCTTGGGCATTCAAACAAGAAGCAAGATTATCTAGGAATAGAGTAAGGTAAGGGTGTTCTGGTCCTAAGACCTTTACCTCTACCAATAATATCCTCTTCAAAAGTGATTTTGCTTCTGAATACTTGCCTTGACTATATAAACACAAAGTAAGGCTATTTAAGGATAAAAAGGTGTCAGGGTGCTTTGGCCCGAGCACCTTTTCTCTTATCTCTAAGGCCCTCTTATGCAGAATTTCTGCTTCTGAATAATTGCTTTGACCATATAAATTAGCTGCGAGATTGTTTAAGGAGAGAGCGGTGTCAGGGTCTTCTAGACCATACAGCTTTTCGCATATCTCTAACATCCTTTCTAAATATGGTTCTGCTTCTGAACATTTACCTTGGTACTGTAAAGCTGCAGCAAAGTGATTTAAGGATGTAATAGTGTCAGGGTTTTCTGGTCCGAACACCTTTTCTCTTATTTCTAAGGCCTTCTTATAAAATGGTTCTGCTTCTGAATACTTGCCTTGGCCATATAAAAAACTTCCAAGGCCGTGTAGGGATGTAGCGGTGTTAGGGTGGTCTGGATCTAACTCTTTTTCTTGTATCACAAGTGCCTTTTTGTAAAGTGTTTCTGCTTCTGAGTATCTGCCTTGTCTCTCTAGGTTCAAAGCAAGCTTGCTTAAGGCTGTAGCCATATGAGGATGTTCTGGACCGAACACCAATTCAGCTATTCCTAATGCCCTCTTCAAAAGTGCTTCTCCTTCTAAATGTCTGTCTTGACTACTCAAACATTCAGCGAGGTTGCCTAAGACGGTAACAGTGGAAGGGTGATCTGGACCAAACTCTTTTTCCCTTATTTTTAATACCCTCTTATACAGTGCTTCTGCTTCTGAACTCCGGTCTTGACGACCAAAATGTAAAGCAAGCTTGTTTAAGGATCTAGCCACCTCAGGGTGGTCTGGGCCGAACACATTTTCCCTTATTGTTAATGCTTTCTTATAAAATGGTTCAGCTTCCAAATCCCTGCCTTGCCTATGTAAGTTTTCAGCAAGGTTACCTAAGGTTTCACCCGTATCAGGGTGGTCTGGCCCTAACATCTTTTCCCTTATTTCTAAGGCCCTTTTCAAAAGCTTTTCTGCTTCTAAATGTCTGCCTTGACTACTCAAACTTTCAGAGAGGTTGTTTAAGGATGTAGCAGTGGAAGGGTGGTCAGGACCTAAGATCTTTTCCCATATTTCTAATGCCTTTTTATAAAGTGACTCTGCTTCCAAATACCGGCCTTGTATACGTAAGTTTACAGCGAGGTTGTTTAAGGATTGAGCAGTCATCTCATGTTCTGGCCCTAAGACCTTTTCCCTTATCGCGAGTGCTCTTTTATGAAGTGCTTCTGCTTCCAAATACCGACCTTGTTTCTCTATATTTGTAGCGAAATTGTTTAAGGAGGCAGCAGTATTAGGGTGGTCTGGCCCAGACACCTTTTCAAATATTTCTAATGCCCTCTTACAAAGTGGTTCCGCCTCCAAATACCGACCTTGCATAAGTAAATTTGTAGCGAGGTTGTTTAAGGTGGTAGCAGTGTCCACGTGTTCTGGTCCGAGCGCCTTTTCACATACCTCTACTGCTCTCTTCAAAAGTGGTTCTGCTTCCAAATACCTGCCGTAGCTATTTAAATGAAGACCAAAGAAGCTTAAGGATTCAACTGCACTCGGATCTTCTGAATTCAACACCTTTTCAGCCACTTCTAATGCCATCTTATGAAATTCTTCTGTTTCTAAATACCCATTGTCCATAAAACACTCTTATTTTTGATAGTTTTCACGAATCTTTTGCTTCTGAATACTTGCCTGGGCTTCTTAGTAAAATACCCACTGGAAAAGAACCTCTCATGGAAAATGAAGAGGTTGAGGTTATTATCTGGTGATATGTTGTTTTTTTGATGATGATGAATTTTCACGAAAACAAATCAATCCCAAGAGGGAGGGAGCGTAGTTGGTGAAAATCCATGCGTATACAAAACCGTAACGATAGTGGGAGGTT
>JAITWW010000058.1 GCA_031285085.1 Candidatus Methanofilum arcanum | reverse complement strand
TTTGAAAACGAGTATCCTCCTAGGGCATATGGTGCATGTGCACAACCTAATAGTTAATAAAATATTATTTAATAAGTAGTTATAAAATACATATTAAAAACAATAACAACCATTTACCAGAACCGATGTGTTCTGATATAATTTCGTTCTGCGACAAGTATCTCTTTATACAGTGCATCTCCTTCATACTGCTTTGCCAGGATCCGTGAGGCAGTGTCTGGCCCAACTCCTTTTGCTGCAAGCACGATCATTGCCTTCTTTCCAGATGATAATATGATATTTGCATTCATCATAAGGCGCCTTTCAATTGCCTTTTCTTCTTTTTCCTTCTCTTTCTTTTTGAGAATACTCAAATTTTCCTCCTCATAAGGTTTGATTGCAGCGACAAGCTTTGCCTGACAAAACGGACAAACAGGTTGTTCTGGGGCTCGTTCGATGGTTGTTTTTGTCTTCCATTCTTTACAGTACATGCAGGCAAGGATAATCTCTTGAGACATAAGCCGGTGCTTCAGTGTTGCAATAACAGCCTGATCTGCTGTTGGTGGAGGCACCTGATCTCGTGATGAGAAGAGACCAGCAGCACCAATCATACTTGGAGGGCAATATGCAATCTCAATCTCTCCCGCTTGCAGCTTTGAAAATATCTCCTCTGCATGCCAGACATCCATGTATCGTGAAAATAATTCACGATATGTCTCATTCTGAATTGCAAGCATAGAAAAGATCTCAGAGAGCCTGTGTATGCTCATACGCTCATAATCTGCATCTGGATCGATTGCTCCAAACTTTTTTGCAACCTGCACAAGCTTCCATTTAAAAAGGGAGGTCCGCTTTAACGCAAGCTTAAGAATGGCATTTATATGGGCAGGATCTGTTTCCAAAAAGAGTTCAGTGATCGTCTTTACCGTGACCTCGCTAGGCACATGAAGTAAGATTCGATAGGCATCAATCTCCATACCAATCGTAGATCCAAATCGTGCAGACAGTAAAACAGACAAAACTCTCCCAACTGCTTCATTTGTCTGATGGCCAGCACAGAGATTAATGACAATGCCATCCTGACTTTTTTCAAGCGTTACCAGGAGATCTGTTGGAACCTTTGTGCGGTTTGCATCAAGCATCTTGAAGTATCCTTCTGCATACCTTATGCAGATCTCACTATCTGTGTATGCCTCAATTTTTCGCGTTCTTCGGAGTTTTCCAACCTCCTGCGAAACTGCAAATGGAACAGGAATCTGCTCTCCTTCCCATGCTGGAGGATCACCCTGTGCATTTTTTGCAGGTTCGACACGAATAACTCCTTCTTCCATCTCCAAAATGCGCCAGAGCTGACCTCGTGCTATGAATACTGCACCCGTATGCAGATTCGTAAGTACAAATGATTCATCAAGAGATCCAACAACCTTTCGCGAGACGATGTCAATGATTGGAAACTTGCGTTCATCTGTAATCATTGAGAGATTTCCTGTGAGATATCTCCGTGCTCGCCCAGTCTTTATGAGAAGATCTCCTTCACGGCGAACAAGGTAATGCTTCTCCATCTGCTCAAGTACTGAAATGGTAAGGGACGTTGCCTCATCTCCATAAAATGCAGAGGAACGTCTGACGATATCAATAACTGTTTGCAGAGGAATCTCTCCGTACTCCACAATCATGGCTGCTATCTGGTTTGCTAGCACATCTCCCGCAAAGGTAATCGGTGTAATGGCCTCGATCTCCCCTGTATGCACTCTTCTTCCAATAACAAGTGATTCTAAGAGATCATCAAACCCTGTTGCAATGAGTGTGCCATATGAGATACGCCCGATCTGATGGCCAGCACGTCCGACACGCTGCACCATCCGATGCACCTCACGAGGGGATCCAAACTGAAAGACATGGCCAACATGGCCAATATCGATGCCAAGCTCCATGGATGAGGTGCAGATGAGGCATTTTATCCTTCCTTCTTTGAATCGCTCTTCTGCTTCAATTCTAATATCACGAGAAAGAGAACCGTGGTGAACATCGACAGCAACGGCACTTCTCTCTTCTTTTTCCCCTTCGTTCTCTTCTTTCCTTGTTTCGCTTTTTGTTCTCTTTTTGAAGAGGCGATCTCGTTTGATGAGGGCGTGACCAAGTGCTTCTGCTGTTGACCTCGTATTCACAAAAAGAAGCGATGATGGCTCGTTCTCAATGCACTTTTCAACACTTTTCACTTGCTGTTCAAATTGTTCACCAGTAATAACATAGTTGAGCGAGATCTGCTTGAATGCTGTAACCTCAACAATAGAGACAGGCTTTGAGGGACAGAGATATGTTGCGATATCTTTTGGATTTCCAACAGTTGCAGAGAGGCCAATACGCTGAAAGTCACCTGCATAGGATACAATACGCTCAAGTGCAACAACGAGCTGAGCTCCTCGTTTTGTTCCTGCGAGGTCATGGATCTCATCAATAACAACATATTTTACGCTTTTTAGATGGTTTCGAAGCACAGAACCCATAAATATAGCCTGAATGGTCTCAGGAGTGGTGATTAGCAGATCAGGGGGATGAAGAGTCTGCTTTCTGCGTTCATGTTGTGTGGTGTCACCATGCCGAACTCCAATGGTAAGACCAAGTTCATGGCACCACCACTCCATTCTTTTTTGGATATCCCGGTTCAGTGCGCGAAGAGGGGTGATGTAGAGTGTGGTAAATCCTGGTCCCGTGCTTGAGAGCATATGGTTGAAGACAGGAATCATGGCAGTCTCAGTCTTTCCCGTCCCAGTTGGAGCGATGATGAGGATATGTTCTCTTTTGAGGATTGGAGGAATTGCTCTCTTCTGGATCTCGGAAAATTCAGTAAATCCCCGCTTTTTTATCGTCTCAACTATTTTTGGGTGAAAAGAGGGCTGTGTCATCTTGATGGATCCCGAAACGATCGTATCATAGATTCTAGATCTCCTGCATAGGTGCCATCAAGAAGCATAACCTCAGCAGTTTCTTTCTCTATTGCACGCGATATCGGAGAAAATGGGCGAAGAACTGTCTGACGAAGATCATATCCTACACACTCATTAAATGCAGGCATGATGAGAACACGAGTTTCCTGAGTTCCCTTGGGAATAAAAAGGGTTTTTTCTCCATCTGGATCTGATTCTCGATCTAAATCTGGCTTTGTCTCTTGTTGATCTGTTGTTGTTTTTTCAGATCTCAATCTTCTCCTTTTTATTTTTTCAGTGTCCTCTGTGCTTCGATCCCATATGCTATCATTGAGTTTTGCAAGCACAAAACATGGCGAACGAAACCCAATGCCGATTCCATCATAGAGTCCTATTGTTGGATGATGATGACCACATATAATGAGTGTACCGAAAAAATCTGGTGATGGACGCGTATGGCCATGCATATAGGATATCTCATCGAGTATAATACCAGCTTTGGGAGCTATCTCATGAGGATAAAGAAACTGCTCAAGTCCTGGATCATGGTTTCCAAGGCAGACGGTGATTGGTACATATTTTCTGATCTTTTCAAAGAAAAAGGGGAGTTCACTAAATTCCTGCCTTGATGTTCCAGGAATTCTATGCTTGACATCACCAAGAATAATAAGATGTTCAGGTTCTGTTTTTTTAATAAGATCAAGAAGTCTCGCTTTGCGTTCTCTCGCCTGACTTGGAATATAAAATCCTTTGTTATTGAGTTCTGATTCGATGCCAAAATGAAGATCAGCAACAATAAGGCGGCGTTTTGTGTCCTCTACAAGGAGGGAAGGTGCAGTGATGTCATCATAGGATGCAGAGGGAAAAGAGATATTCATGGGAGTGGAAAAACAAATGAGTATGTCAATGTGTTGTCATGTATAGTCATTATAGAACTTTCACTGATCCTGATGATGGTTGATAGATCTCATCCTCGCTGATGAGGGTTTTAATGGTTTCAAGGAGTACTGCTTCAGATATCCCATGTCTCCTTTGTGCAATGGTTAGAAGGGTTGTAATCTCAACGCCTCTTGGACCTGAGTGTTCTTGTACGAGAGATAAAATAGTACTTGTGTGATCTATTGGTGTACTCTCTTCATCATCCTGAGGTACTATTGGTTTGACTTGTTCAAGGGCATTCTCAGCCACATTAGCAAGCAATCGGAGTTGTTTTACACTTGTTTGATAATGATTTTTTGATCTTTTCGGATCCATATATACGAGAAGCTTCTCCATTTCAGGTGGTTTTTGGATGGGGGCTTCATCTGCAAGGTACTGATACATCGTCTCCACCCGTGCCATAGTGAGATTGGCAGTCTCAATGATCCAGTTATCTCGTTCTTTTCGTGATATCTCAGTGAGTGTATCAATGATGCACTGGAAGTTTGTATGCTGATCAGTGTTTTGATGCTTCTTGATACGATCGAATTTTTCAATGTGTGCGAGAGCAGATACAAATATAGGAGGTGTAATCTGTTCAAGAAACATGAGAACTTCTTGATTTTTTGCTTTTATAAAAAAAGTAATACCCCCAGTTGGATCTGCGATCCGAATTGATGGATTTCTTCCACCAGGGTTTGTCATCTCGGTAACTGCCCCACAGAAATAAAATTTGAAAACTTTCGCTCCAGATGGGGTAAGTAGGGATGCATGGAGCTCTGTATTATGTGGTGCCATGATAAGATCGCTCTGCTGCATCTCAAGCGCAAATATACGAGTATATGGAGCAAGAAGGGGTGTTGGATGGGGGCTAGAGGAACTCATTTTCTAGGTACATTATGCAACGTGATGAGTATAATGTTTGACTATGTCTCATGGAGGAGAGTTCTGGTAGGGTTCTGGTAGGCTCTTCCTGGGTGATTATATCAACCAAGCTGGAACATACCAATTTTTCCAATCCACTGGAAGGAGATCATTTGCCATACATATTACAGCACCCCCACCAACTTCCAGTTTGTATTGGTCAAAAACATCAAATTTTTCAGGTTCAGTTACTGGTTGCAGGACTTTGAAATGTTTGATTGATTCACTTCCTGGAGATGCTGCTTTTTTAATCTCAATTGGGTATAGCGTGCCGTCCTGTAATAAAAGGAGATCAATCTCTTTTTTATCCTTGTCTCGGTAGTAAAAGAGAGGTGGCTCTTTGGCAGCGTTGAGATAACTTTTGTATATCTCGGAAAATACCCAACTTTCAAAGAATGCGCCAGACATAGCTCCGCGCTCTAGTATGTCTGAATTTCCCCATTTTAGCAGATATGCACAAAGACCAGTATCCAAAAAATGCAGAAGAGGCATCTTGACAATTCGCTTGAGTGCATTATTATGATATGGTTGTACCAACGCGATGAGATGGGATGAGACTAGAATTGACAGCCATTTCTTCGCTGTTGGTGCACTGATACCAGCGTCTTTGGCTAGTTCATCATATATGACTGGTTTTGCCGTGCGTGCGGCTACGCTGACCATAAAATTATAAAAAGCCATCTCATCAGCCACCTGCATTAGATCTCGAATGTCACGCATCAGATAGCTGGAAATATAAGATGAATAAAAAGTTTCCAGATGTATATCTGAATCGGCGTACAAAGCCGGTAAGCTTCCGCGGAATATGCGCCAGTAGATATCAGTGAGACTCATTTTTGGAACGTTTTTTAAGCGAGATATCAGACGCCCTTGTGATATAGTAAACGCTTCCGATGGGACACCATTTATTTCACTGTTTGAGAGTCCAAGCAGGTTCAGTATACCAACCCGCCCAGCCAATGATTCACTGACATTTTTCATGGTATGGAATGTCTGTGAGCCGGTTAGCCAGAAGTCACCTTTGTTATTGGAATGATCAACACTCATTTTGATATATGGCAATATCTCAGGAGCGTACTGTATTTCATCGATTGTAACAGGAGGTGAGTACCGTTGCAGGAAGAGTGCTGGATCATTTTTGGCAAGAAACCGCACCATGGGATCATCCAGCGTTACGTAATTTCGTTTTGCTCCACCAATTTTTTTGAGTAAGGTGGTTTTACCAACCTGTCTTGGCCCTGTGATAAGCAGAACAGGAAACGCCTCTGACACGCTTAGAACACTATCCTCGATAGCACGATTGATATACATATGAACGTCTCTCCAACCTGACTATTCTAAAGTATAATTTTAAAATAGACGATACTTATTCTTTTTCAACTCCACCTTGAGATCTCCACAGTGAGTTGCATTTTAGATATGCTGTGTTCACAATGGCAACATGCAGGCACAATAGATTATTATCTACGCCAGAACGAGATCTAGACAAGGTAAATATGGGGTGAGACTAAACTCTCCTTGTGATGAATTGCACAATCCCCAGAATTGTTATTGCAGGCACTGGAAGTGGGTGTGGAAAGACAACGGTTGCAAGTGGCCTTGTTGCTGCACTTCGTGCCCGTGGTATGTGTGTGCAAGCGTTTAAGGTAGGTCCTGATTATATCGATCCTTCACATCATCGGGTGAGTAGTGGGCGGCCTGCTCGAAATCTTGATCCCTTTATGATGGGTGAGGCAGGAGTTATTGATACCTTTGTTCGAGCGTCAAAGGGAGCAGATATTGCCGTTATCGAAGGCGTAATGGGGTTATTTGATGGAGTTGATGGAGGCGATTTTTCAAGCACGGCTCATGTTGCCCGTATTCTTGATGCTCCTGTTTTGTTAGTTGTACAGGTTCGAGGGATGTCAAGAAGTGTGCATGCCATGGTGCATGGGTTTGTATCATTTGATCCTGCAGTGCGTGTTGAAGGATTTATCTGTACCATGGGTGGGTCTGAGCGCCATGAGCAGATGATTCGTTCTCATGCACAGATTCCATGTTATGGGTGGGTTCCAAGACGTGATGATCTCGTTGTTGACAGCAGACATCTTGGGCTTGTAATGGCTGAGGAGGACGGGCGCATGCAGCGGCATGGTCTGGTCATTGAGGAATGTTGTGATATTGAGGGACTCATCTCCTGTGCAAAGCAGACATCTGCTTTATCTGCACAGCCTCTTGCCCAAGGTTCCAATCAGCGGGTGAGGATTGGTGTCGCACTTGATGCTGCTTTTTGTTTTTATTATGAGGATAATTTCGATATGCTTCGTCACTCTGGTGCTGAACTGGTCTTTTTTTCACCTATGACAGATGCCCTCCCAGAAGCTGATGCCTACTATTTTGGTGGAGGATATCCTGAGCTTCACCTGGATAGATTAACAGATGCTCCCTGTATCGATGCACTTCATCGTTCTGCAGAAGATGGAAAGATAATCCTTGGCGAGTGTGGAGGTCTGATGTGGCTTTCTGAATCAATTACAAGTGATGAGAAAACAGTTCAGATGGCAGGTCTTCTTCCTGCATCTTGTGAGATGGAAAAGAAGTTTGTTGGGCTTGGATATGTACAAGGTGAGGTTACGGGAGGCTCGATCTTTTCAAGAGGAAGCACAATCCTTGGGCATGAGTTTCATTACTCACGAACAAGCATTGATCCTGGGTTTGATGCACGATTTGCATACACTTTGTCACGGGGAAAGGGAATCTGTGATGGAATGGATGGGTTGTATGAGGAGGGGGTGATTGGATATTATACGCATATGTATCTGACACCCTCGCTTGCACAGTCATTGATACGATCTATTGAGTTTCAAGTAAAATAGGGAAAATTCAATTTATTTTTTGTTTATGAATAGATGTATAAAATTGATGGGATGAATAGATACTAAAACTGTACCTTTAACTCTTTAAGCATCTAAAAAGTGTTTGTATACGTAACAAGAAACTCTTCGCATACATTTGGAATCTGAATTTTGCTCATTTCTGTTTTCTTTGCGGTTTTACCCTTTTTACCCTCTTTTCCCTTGTTGCTACTGCTTTACTTGCGAGCTTCATGAGTAACAAGTACACACTCTTTCGCTTTTGCATACGCAACAAGCCATGCATCTGCACCATTGTGGTACCGCAGCTGCATAGCTACGATTCACAACTTTACAGGTGAAAAAAATTGAGGAAAAGCACTTGGGGTGTGCGACCAACGCTCCCACACCCGTCACATGGTTGTTCCCATAATCCATCACACGGAGAGATTCGCATGCTTAGGGGGAGGCCAAGTAACACTGTTTTACCGTCGACAATACCTCTCAAGCCATCCGACGAAGGAGGATGGCTCACGGTAGCGCGTCCTCGCCGCGCTTGGCGAGGTCTTGATAGATGATGTGCTCCATTACCATAATGACAACAACCCCAATAAGGAAGCCGTTTCCAAATATAGGGCGGATTGCAATGGGGATCTCGGCAAGTACTGCAGCAGGCATGAGTGTTATCGCAGTTCCAACAAGAATTCCTGTTGCAATAAGAATTCCCGTCTGAAATGCATAGGCTTTTTTTATGTGTAATGTCAGAAAAAGATGAAGTGCTGCTGAAAACTGGCTGGTCATCATGAAGATCACAAGGCACCCAGCAATAAGTGTTGGAATGGCATCAAAGAGGGTAAGAAGGGGAGGGATAAATGCAATAACCATCATGATAACGCCTGCGGGGAGAAGAGTTATTTTGGCTGCATTTTTTGTGTCAAGTATCATACCTGTGCTAATGGAGTAGTTCACACCCCCAATAACACCACATGCGCCAGAGATGAGATTCATAAGTCCGGTGATGGTAATCCCTTTTTCAAGACGCTTGCTTATGCCTTTTGTATGCACGATCTCAGAGATACCCTGAATCGAGCCGATATCATTTGTGATGAGCGCAAGATAGCATATCAGAACAGAGATGATGACGCCAGGAACAAAAACTGGCTCTATAAAAAGGTTGAAAGGTTCTGAAGAAGCCATACCAGCTGAACCAGCGATATCCCCAAACCCTCCAAAACAGAGGAAGTACACAATACTTCCACAGATAAGTGCCCATAAAAGAAGAGTCGCTTTTGCAAACCCCTCCATTTTGGCATTTGCATAAAAAAGAATCAGGATAAAAATAACAATAAACACGATCTTTGCCGTGACAGAGCCAGGTTCTCCCATATTAAAAAGCATAGCGGTGATACTTGGAATAAGCGTGATTGGAATAAGCATCAGAATTGCAGTAATAATACGTGGGGTAAAGAGTTTACTGATGTATGGCATGATACCAGTGAGAGGAATGAGCATCCCAACCACCCCAGAGATGAGAAGGGCAGTGGCAAAAGCTTCAGGCACAAAATCAGCAGATGCAGTTGCTCCAACGATAAGTATTGCAGATGGACCAAACACTGCAGGCAACCGATGGCCAAAAAGAGTCTGAACAATGGTTGCAACTCCAGTGATAAAGAGGAGTTTTTGAAGGTACCACGTGACTTCTGCAGGAGAATAAGGATACAATGCCGTGATCATGGTCCCAAGAATCACAACAAATGAAAGGGTGATAATGGTCCACATAATACCTGTTGAGAGCATCTCCTGTATGGGTGGCCTATCATCGACATCGTATCGAAATCGCATGTATCTCAGTCATTTGATCTGGCAAAATAGATACCTATAGTACAGTGGAGATTTCACACCTTCA
>JAITWW010000060.1 GCA_031285085.1 Candidatus Methanofilum arcanum | reverse complement strand
TACGACTCCACACAGGACGCAAAAAACCATATTTCCTCTTCTAGTTCAATCATATCTGCTCCTCCGGGAACGTTATTTTGCCGGTGGTTAGTTCTTCTTCCAGCATATCATAAAGAATCGGATAGCCTAGTCGCCATAACTTCGTTTTTTCATCTTCCAACATTTCATATAAAATTGAATTATATAAAAGAGTTGCTGCTTCTTTCAAATCAAGGCCTCGGTTTTTCATGAGAAGGGTGATAATACCAGGTGTTATCACCGCTATAAGGGTAAAGTAAATGGATAAGAGCATCTCTCCCGTTATAGCGGTGATAACGCCTGGTATTATCACCCTTCTCATGAAAAACCGAGGCCTTGATTTGAAAGAAGCAGCATCACTTTTATACAATTCAACTTTATATGAAACGTTAGAAGATGAAAAGACGAAGTTATGGCGACTAGGATATCCGATTCTTTATGATATGCTGGAAGAAGAACTAACCACCGGCAAAATAACGTTCCCGGAGGAGCAGATATGATTGAACTAGAAGAGGAAATATGGTTTTTTGCGTCCTGTGTGGAACTATATAAAGAAGAAAAAGGAATGAGTGGACGAGAAGCCTTTCATTATTTGTTAGAAACAGGTGCTATGGATTTTATCATCGAATGCTCGGAAGGCTTGCACATGACCAGTCACCTATACATAATTGACAGCATTGACGAGTTTATTACAAATAACTTACATAAACGGGAGATACTTATTTCATGAGTCATAGCTGGGCTACCTTTTTTGTTGTTCAGTCTCACATATGATTTTTTTCATCACCTCATTTCGTGCATGGAAATGGAAAGTTGTTGAAAAAAGATATTCATTGAAATCTAATCCACTACCATTCTTCCATCACCTTTAACTTGGCACGTAGTGAATTAATTTAGATAAGTTGAATATAACTGGAAGGCACTATATGGACCACTTACTCACAAATCTTGAAAAAATGACCCTCCAAAGCTACGGCAATAGCAATTTAGTGGATCTTTTGCGGCTCGTTGGAATCAAACCGGGTGGCGTTAAAAAGGCACAAGCTGTTGAAATGTTGTATGACTTTTATTCCGATCCAAACTCCGCCGCCAAGTTGTTTCAACAGTTAAACGCTTACGAAAAAGCGTTATTGACTTGTATCGTACATAGCAAATACCGCCCTTTAATGGAGGAACTCAAGGAAATAGCGAAAAAATATGAGTTCAATGTAAAATCATACTCTTATTATGGCTATCGTAATATGTTCTTCCCGGAGAACTCTAAACTACACGCTTTTTTTGTCAACGGGCAGATTCCTGAACTATTTCAGGATTATCTTGAAAAAGTGATCCCACCATATGCTCGTGTCTTTTCCCCCTGCAAAGTAGAAGACATGGCTGAGTATTCTGCCATTATCGGCCGAGAGAGCAGGTATAAAGATTTTGACATGTTCTTGAGCTTTATCAACAACAACAAAGTCCCTGCTACCAAAGCTGGGGGTTACATAAACAAAGCTGCACTCTTAAAATTTCATAAAATCGCTGGATACGATGAGATCTGCAACAATGAGAGCGAGGAGCTAGAAGATATACGCAATGCAGGAGATACGGTGGTCAGCTTTGGTCTGATAATGCTGCTGCGCTGTGCTGATGTTATTGATATCGTTCAGGACAAGTTTGTATTCTCAAGAGCAGCTTCGCAGTTTGTTGGCTTAAGCATGCCTGAAAAAGCGAAGTACTTATTTGAGAAGTACATGCGCCACGGCAATCGCATTATAGATGAATGTTCCCGCATCTCCTCTGCGAAACTAAAGTTCTCAAGAAGTGTGTATGATCTATCCGGACCACGTAGTGAGATCATTTCATATTTAAAAGAATGCCCGGTGAATGAATGGATCCATTTTGGCAACTTTTCAAAAGAAATACATAAAGATAACAGGACACTCTTTGAAGTCGTTGGAAGTGCATTGATCCGAGATGATTACACGAACCAGTATTATGAATCTTCCTCCTGGGGCAATTTCGAGCACTGCGCCATCAGTGTTGTTCTCATGGAGTACCTTGCGGTACTGGGAGCGGTGGATATATTGGCAGAAAGTATGTCTCACAGTCTTTATGATGCTTACTTCGCATACGAGACCGCCTATTTCAGGGTGACCGACTTAGGCGCTTACTTGTTTGGGCTGACAAATACCTATCAGGAAAAAGAAGTGACAACTGCCTCAGGCGATGAAAAAGGCTTTATCATACAGCCAAACTTCGACGTGGTGATTGCAAATAGTGTGGATCGCATGCGCCATGAGTTGTTCTTTGACCGATTCGCAGAAAAAATCGTCGATGACACAGAAGTGAGTGTTTACAAGCTGGATTTCTTTGGCATGGCAAAAGCGCTGAGCATTGGGCTGATGATTCAGGAAATCAGCAGTTATTGTGAAGCGTTTTCGAATGTACCCCTGCCAGATAATGTGAAAAGCACATTTTTAGAATGGGAAGCACAGAGCAGGAGAGTACGGATTCGAAGTGTAACTGTTATAGAAACTGATGATCATCTCTTATTGGAAGAAATATCCAATTATAAGGGCATGAATAGTATCTCAGAAGGAAAAATATCCTCAGTATTGGTATTGACACCCGGGTCGGAAAAGAGGGCGAAAGGCCTGATCGAAAAGAATAAGCGCTTTTGCGTGCTTGAGGGATAGACATATCAATGCAGAACCTGTCAAACCCGTTGATCGTACAGAGCGATATGTCCGTGTTGCTCGAAGTAATGAACCCTTTGTTTGAGGAAGCAAGGGATGTGCTAAACAGTTTCGCAGAGCTACAAAAAAGCCCGGAATACATGCACACATATAAAATAACGCCCCTCTCCCTATGGAACGCCGCCGGAAGTGGTGTAACGACGGAGATGGCTATTGAGTCGCTTCGCAAGTATGCAAAGCATGAAATTCCGGAGATCGTCGCAACCACCATAGAAGATTATGGAAGACGCTACGGTAAAATACGCTTGATAGAAGAAGGTGGATCCTTTTATTTAGATTGTGCGGACGATGATGTATTAGCAGAGGCACGCTCAGCGTTAAAGTCTCCTGCTGGCGAGCGAATTAGGGTAAGCCAGGCTTTTCGTGGAGAGGCGAAGCAGATTTTATTGAAAATCGGCTACCCCGTCATGGATTTGGCAGGGTACGCACAAGCTTCTCCCTTTCAAATATCGTTAAACAGCCATCTTCGCTTACGCTGGTATCAAACAGAAGCAGCGGAGGCTTTTCATGCTGGCGGAAGTGTCACTGGTGGGAGTGGTGTCATCGTGCTTCCATGCGGAGCAGGAAAAACTGTGGTAGGGATGGCTGTCATGGAAAAAGTTAATGCGGAGGTCTTGGTCCTTACCACAGGTATTACGGCGCTACGCCAGTGGCGGGATGAGTTATTGGATAAAACGCTTCTTGGGGTGGAAGATATTGGGGAGTACAGCGGTGAAGTAAAAGAGATCAAACCGGTCACTATCACTACATATCAGACCCTGACACAGCGACGGGATAAAAACAGCCCATTTATACATTTTGAAATATTTAACAAGCGAAACTGGGGTTTGATCATATACGATGAGGTGCATATGCTTCCAGCCCCAGTCTTTAGGGTTACATCGGAGATACAGTCCAAACGAAGGTTAGGGTTGACTGCGACCTTAGTTCGTGAAGATGGGCTTGAAACAGATGTTTTTTCGCTCATTGGTTCCAAAAAGTATGATTTACCTTGGAAGTCGCTTGAAAAAGCAGGGTATATTGCTGAGGCTTTCTGCACGGAGGTCCGTGTGGCTCTCTCCCCTGAAGAGCGCTACCAATACGCAATTGCGGAAAAACGGAACAAATTCCGCATCGCTGCAGAAAATACAAATAAATTAAAGGCGCTATCGGCACTTCTGCAAAAACATAAAGATGATAATGTCCTCATTATCGGGCAGTATATTGATCAAGTGAAACATATAAGCACGGAACTGAACGTGCCCCTTATAACCGGCTCTACTAAAAACACCGAACGAGAGCGTATATATGCCGCTTTTAAAAGTGGTGAGCTAAAAACAATCGTCGTTTCGAAAGTGGCTAATTTCGCCATCGACTTGCCGGATGCGAATGTAGCGATAGAGATGTCTGGCGCTTTTGGTTCTCGCCAGGAAGAAGCGCAACGTCTCGGGCGTATTCTTCGTCCCAAACCAGACGACAACCGCGCCTGGTTTTATGCCATTGTCAGCGAGGATAGCATTGAAATGGATTTTTCAGCGAAAAGACAGATGTTCCTTACTGAGCAGGGGTATAAGTATAGTATTGATAGGTACGAAATATAAATTTTCCAAACGATTTTTACAAGAGCTCTATTAAAAAAACGATGGGTTAGAAGCTTCGCACCAATTCACCCCTTTAATTATGTATCGACACTGTGTGGGGGTGTTTTGGTTCTAACCCTTTTTTCGTATTTTTACTGCCGTCTTATAGAGTGCTTCTGCTTCTGAATACTTTCCTTGGCTATTTAAATTATTTGCAAGACTGTCCAGGACTGTAGCAGTGTCAGGGTGTTCTGGACCTAGCAAGTCTTCAAATACTTCTAATACCCTCTGATGGAGTGGTTCTGCTTCAAGATACTTATCTTGGTTATCTAAATTTACAGCAAGGTTGTGTAAACACGTAACTGTCTCAGGGTAGTTTGGCCCTAACTCTTCTTCAAATATTATTAATGCCCTTTTATTAAGTAATTCTGCTTCAGAATACCTGTTTTGCCTATATATATGTGAAGCGAGGTTGTTTAAGAATGCAATAATGGTAGGGCGTTTTGGATATAAAGTATGTTTAATATATAATAAGGATTGTGTACTGAATATATCCTATGTTAGATGGCATGTTGAGTGAAGATGCGGATACTCTAAAAATGCACATATGAAGCAGCAATACCGACGTGAAACGAATATCAGCGCAGAACATATGTAGCGATAGAGGCAAATTCACTTAGTTGCGATGAAATATCAGTTATTTTGTATAGGTGGTTGCATAACCACCCACAAACCAACGACATAAAAATTGACTTACTCCCACAGCCCCTCCTTTCCAAGCAGCCCAGCATACACACACTGCCCATAACTAATACACCCATCACCAAGTGGATACTGCTGGTTGAGCACACACTCTAACCCAGCGTGAGTGAGTTCACGTATAACTCCTTCACGTATAGCAGCGTTGTAAAACACACCACCAGAGAGATACACCGATGTCGCCCCATCCTGGTGAGCAGCCAGAGTCGCGATGTGAGAGATGCCAGAAGCAAGAGCGTGCTGCACAGAAGCCGCAATAGAAGGAGAGGAAATACCAGAGCGGGACATCGTATATGCCTGATTGAGAAGAGAGGATGTCAAGAGCTCGGTGCACTTTCCTTTTTTTGAAAATTGGAGCTCAAGATCCTGGTATCTTGCTCCATATGCATGTGTCTCAAGCCTCATTGCAGGCTCTCCATCATAGGTCTTATGAGTACAGACACCAAGAAGTGCCGATACTGCATCAAGAACTCGCCCTGCACTTGATGAACGTGGAACATTAATCCCTCGTTCAATCTGCTTCTCAATCAGCAGGAGATCATGTGCAGCAAAGCCACGTTCGATTAAGAGATCATGCACAAGATCTCTTGGTAAAAACCCATACAAGAGACGCTCTGGAAACTCCGAAGCAAGATCCCCTCCTGGAAGAATTACGGGCTCAAGATGGCCAACTCGCTTGAGATCAAGGATATGCCCAGAAAAAATCTCCCCACCCCAGACCGTTCCATCATCACCATATCCTGTACCATCAAGAGCAATACCAACGATACAATCCTTCTCTATTGCATCAGGACCAGCAGCTGCAATAATATGGGCACGGTGATGCTGCACGGAAATGGCTGGGATATCACACTCTTTTGCCAGTTCCTTTGCATACCGTGTTGTCAGAAAGGATGGATGTGCATCATGTGCAACACAGTCTGGAGAGAAGGAAAGCAAGGTTGAGAGGCGTTCGATGGTTTCACGATGGTAAGAAAGTGTCTCAGGGTTTCTGATATTGCCAATATGAGGTGAGGTCACACAAAACTGCTGCTGATATACTGTCACATTTGCATTCAGCTCAGGCCCAACCCCTAAAATTGCCTGATCACCAAGCTTTGTCTTCACACGAAAAGGGGCATACCCCCGAGACAGACGAAGCAAAAAACCATCACGCACAACAGAATCATCACATCGATTGACAATATCTCTATTATGTGTCAAAATATGCGTAACAATACCTGATAAACGTTTTATGGCGTCACTATTCTCAGTTACCATCGGCGTTCCAGGGGCATTTGCGCTTGTCATTATTAAAAATGGATGCTTGAGATGTGAAAAGAGAAGATGATGAAGCCCGGTGTACGGCAGCATGCACCCAATCGTATGCAGCATGGTACTTGGACGAGGAGAAAGATCACGGCGCACAAGCACCACAATCGGAGCAGCAGGAGAGCGAAGAAGAGACCATTCATCAGAAGAGACATATGCAAGAGTTTCAATCGTAGACTCAGTTGCCATGATTGCAAGAGCTTGCGTGCTGCGGCCAAGACATCGTTTCAACTCATCAGCTTTCTCCTCAATACAGGCGATATGAAACCCCCCATTTCCACGGATCGCAACAATCGCTCCAGCATCAAGCAATGCTGCTGTCTCTGCAATAGGATGAGAAGAAACAATCACTTCACCAGTTCCTGAGAGCAAAAAAAGCTGCGGCCCACAGACAGGGCAGGAGATACTCTGTGCATGATGCCTGCGTGCATGTGGATCAAGATACTCAGCCTCACACATTGGACACAGAGGAAATGCCTTCATAGCAGTTTCTACGCGATCATAGGGCATACCAGAGATAACCGAGTACCGAGGCCCACAATCTACACATGTCGTCGCAAAATAGCCAGCATAGCGGGTATCTCCATATATCTCTAAAAGACAATCTGGGCAGGTTGCGATATCTGGAGGAATGAAACCTGATCGTGCACCAGTTCCCACGCTGCTTTGAGAGATAGAAAATGATCTTGGATACACAGAGATCCCATCTTCCTCTATGTGAGTTACGGTTACGCAGTCAACAACAGAATGAATAGTTCCCATTGAAACCTCCTCAATGAACTGTTGTAATCTTTTTTCGTTTACTTCATCGCTTTCCTTGGAACATGCATATGCATCAATCACCACCATTGATCCAACATTTCGCACCGTCCCAAAGATCCCATGCTTCTGAGCCAGGGCATAGACAAATGGACGAAATCCAACACCTTGTACAATCCCGGAAATAATAATATTTGCAGCAACCATTTTGTTCCAAACCAGCCTAAATATTCTTTCCACATCCATCAGTTATAATGGGACAGATAAAAGGAAAACAAAGGTCCGTATGTGTTTTATTCACCTTATTTCTCAACATATAACTTTACCCATACACAATTAGTCATATTAGTACTCATTCAGGCACCTTTATTCTGGATTACGTTCAAGTACATATGGGTTTTGAAGCGTGTTGGGGCAGATAAAAGTTGTAAACGATCCTATCGAGCTTGTTCCTCTTCTTGTTATTTTTAATAACACAACGTATAAAACAATCTTTGATTCTCTTAGTGCGAACTGGATGACGAAAACTGAGCTTGCCGAGAAAAACAATGAAAAAGATGTTGAAGAATGCTTGTTAATTCTTCGAAAAGGCAGCCTTGTCGATGAGCAGTGGCGAATGCCAACTCCTGGAAAAAAACCAGAAAAAGAGTACCGGGCAACATATACACGTTTTCGCTCAAACATTCAGTGCAGTTTTGCAGATCTTGCAGATATTTTATATATATCTACATCAAACGATGAAGAGCTTCGTAATACAGCACAGCAGCTTGAAGAAGAACTAAGCCATTCATCTGGTTCTATTGGAGATCTTGCACGAAAATTAGGTGTTTCACAAACATATATTAGAAGCATATCAAAGCGTATTCCTCATCTTGATGTAAAGGGGCAGGGACTGGTGCGCATTGAAGAGAGATAAAACACAAAACAGAACAGCAAAAAAAGAGAGTGAAAAAGTGAAACCATCAGATGGAGAAGCAGAGCGCCTATCTGGCTCTCCAACCATCACGTATGTCCAAGGTTCTCAAAAATCAGAACGCCTTGCAGATCTTGGTTATACCATTTTGCGCAATAAGCAAGATGTCTCTCGTTTCCAGATCGTGGTGGAGATCGCAAAACACCAGCCTGCAATACGCCAACGTGAGATTGCGGAGCTACTCGGCGTAACTCCCCAGTCAATATCTGGGTATATGCAAGATCTTCTTGCAGAGAAGCATATCGTTGCAGCAGGAAGAGGGCGATATGAGCTGACAAGAGAGGGTGTGGAGTGGCTTTTAGCAAATGCTGAGCAGCTTGAAGGGTATGCTCGCCATATTAGGCAAAATATTATTCATCAAGTTACGATCTGGACAGCACTTGCTGCTGAGAACCTTCGACAAGGAGATAGTGTTGGAGTGTATATGAAAGATGGACTTCTTTATGCAGGAAAAAATGAACAATCTGCTATGGGAGTCGTCATTTCAGATGCACGTGCAAAAAACGATGTCGGTGTGACGCGCTTATCAGGCATTATCACCCATTCAGAAGGTGCTATTCGCGTTTGCAAGATTCCTCGAGTTCAAAGAGGGGGTTCTCGCAATATTAAGTATGACGTGCTTCGAACGGTTGTCGAAGCAGGAGATATTGTTGGAGCAGTTGGAATTGAAGCAAGTGTAGCACTTGGCAATATCGATCGTGTTCCAGATCTCTATTATGGTTCTCAGGAAGGTGTTATTGAAGCAGCACTGCATGGTCTCAGTTCAGTGATTGTGCTTACTGATGACACGTTTACTGATTTTTTAAAACGTGCTGAAGATGCACGCCTCACATATGAGATCTTTGATCTCGTTGTGTCATAACCGAAATGAGAGCCATTGTTCAGCCGACAAAGCGATATTATCGCATCCTTTTTTATAGTGAACGCTCTGTCCGTGCAGTTGTTCTCGTTGAGATAGAAAAAACGCCGCAAGGGTATCGTCCAATGCATTATCGCATTCGATATGGAACATCAAATCGATATAAAAACGCACCCTCAAAAGAACTTATTAACCATCTTCGACGTTCTCATGTGAGCCTCGTCTCTCACGATAAGCCATTTGAGTCATTTTTAGCAGATCTTCAGATCAGGTACACCATTATTTCACTCTGCAGGTTCTGCCTGATGGATGATGTTCTGACAGAGATTAGTGATGAAAATCGAGTTCGATTCGGAGAAAAAGAAGAGATCTGTCTTTCTTGTGCAGAAAAGGAACTTCGTCGGGAGCTCGCACATATGGGACGTGTTGGGCGTCATGCTCTTCGCCATCTTGATGATCTCCTGCTGCAGTATCGAGATGTGGATCGCGTGCTTGCCATGATCGAGCCAGATTCTTGGAGCATGGAAAAAACACTGTATGATCGGCTTGAGGCACATCCTGTTCTTGATACCATGCATATTGACGAGCTCCCGCTTCCACGTCCATTTGTTGAGGCATCACAGGTAACATCATTAATGCCAGTGCAGCAACTTGCCGTCGAAGCAGGGCTCTTATATGGAAAAGATCTGCTGATTGTTTCTGCAACCGCAAGTGGAAAGACCTTTATTGGTGAGCTTGCAGGCCTGAAAAACATCCTTGAGAAAAGAGGCCGCCTGATCTTTTTAGTGTCATTGGTTGCATTGGCATATCAAAAATATGAGCGATTCAGCGCAAAATACAAGGATATTGCATCTATATCGATTATTACCGGCCGTAGCAGGATTCATGTAAAAGAGAATAAACACATTGCAAATCGGGATAAAGGCGCAGATATCATTATTGCAACATATGAAGGAATCGATACGATCCTTCGGCATGGAGATAATCTCTCATCGCTTGGCACGGTCGTTATCGATGAGGTGCAGATGCTTGAGGACTCAGACCGAGGGCATCGCCTCGATGGCCTCATCTCACGCTTGAAATACTCTTCCCCAAAGGCACAGTTTCTCTACCTCAGTGCAACGATTGGACTTCCAAATCATCTCGCCAAAAAGCTCCAAGCAAAACTTGTGCGATATGATGAAAGACCGGTCTCACTTGATCGCTATCTCATGTTTGTAGAACGAAAGGAAAAGATCAAGACTGAGAAGGAGCTGATTGCAAAAGAGTACAAGACTATCTCATCAAAAGGATTTCATGGACAGACCATTGTATTTACAAATGCACGAATAAGGTGTCATCAGATCGCTGAGAAGCTTGGAGATGGTATTGCACCATATCATGCCGGACTTTCACAAGAAGAGCGAAGAACGATCGAGAATCAGTTTGAAAAAGGGGAACTCAAAGCGGTTATTACAACTGCTGCCCTTGCTGCTGGTGTTGACTTTCCTGCGTCTCAGGTTATTTTCGACTCCCTTGCAATGGGTATCTCATGGCTTTCAGTACAGGAGTTCTATCAGATGTCAGGGCGTGCAGGCCGCCCTGATTATCATGATTTGGGAAAGGTTGTGATTCTTGCAGAGGTTGGAGGATCATATGATCGAGACTCTCGCCTCACCGAAGAGGAGGTTGCAATGCTTCTTTTGAAGGGTGAGATGGAGGAGGTCGCACCTGTGTACTCAATTGAGCAGAGCTCTGAGGTGTATGCTGCAAATGCAGTTGTTGCAAAAGGAGATCAGAGAGTCATACATATTATTGAAGAGTCGATGGTAGGAGAGGTGCAACCGGTCGAGGATCTTTTGAGGTTGGAAGGATTCGTGTGCATCAATGGTAATAAAGTGGAGCTGTCTGAGATGGGGAGAGTAATGGCAGAGCACTTTATTGGTGTTGAGAGATTACTTGAGATCACGCGCCTTGTGAACGAAAAAGATGATGCTTTAGATATTGTTGCAGAATTAGAATGCACAATGGATGAAAAAGAGAGAAAATAAGGGTAGATATCTGACATTTTTTCAACTCAACATAAAATAACTTACATTTTTCCAAAATTCTGCCTTTTTGCATATTGAGCGAGTAATTTCAATCAAAAGATGATTATGTGGCTTCTTTGCTATGTTTTTTCGTGACTCATGATTTTGGTTTTTGACAAAGCATTTCACAACGTTAATCCCATGGAAGATCAAAATTGAAGTGTACCAAAAGTAGGTGTAACAATGGTAGTTAAAGTAGGAATCGCAAAACTCGGAAATATTGCAAGTGGCGTAATGGCAGAACTCCTCCTCGATGAGCGTGCAGATCGTGAAGACATGATAACCTTCATGGCAACCAGTGGTACGAAACTCCAACCAGAGGATATCGACCGCGTTGTTGACAATATGAAAGCATGGGGACCAGACTTCTGTGTTATCGTCTCACCAAATGGTGTTCTTCCAGGACCAAAGGGCGCACGTGAAGCACTTGCAGCAGCAGGTATCCCATGTGTTGTCATTACCGATGACATTACTAACAAGAAAGATGATTTTGCAGCACTCAAGGAGAGTGGGTTTGGATACATCATCATGAAGGCTGACGCAATGATTGGTGCACGCCGTGAATTCCTTGACCCCATTGAGATGGCAGACTACAATGGAAACCTTGTAAAAGTACTTTCCCTGACTGGTGCCTTCAGAAAACTCCAGCTCGCACTTGACGAGGTTGTTGATCAGGTAAAAGCAGGTAAGAGTGGCAAGGACTTAGCTCTTCCAAAGATTGTCATGACCGCTGACAAGGCTGTTGCAGGCGAGTTTACAAACTCATATGCATATGCAAAAGCACGTGCAGCACATGTGATGGCAGAATCTGTTGCAGGCATCAATGTACAGGGTTGTTTCATGACAAAGGGACATGAGAACTACACTCCAATCGTTGCATCTGCACACGAAGTAATGCGCCAGGCAATGCTCCTCTGTGAAGAAGCACGTGAGCTTGAGAAAGCAGTTGATGGTGTTATCAGAAAGCCACACAAGGCAGATGGAACTATTGTCGAGAAGACTGCTCTCGTCTCCAAGCCCTGGTAAGTATATTTCAATTGAAAACTATCTCTTTTTTACGCGTTTCACTTTGACTTAAATTATA
>JAITWW010000124.1 GCA_031285085.1 Candidatus Methanofilum arcanum | reverse complement strand
ATTTGCGACGTGAGTGGACAAGCGGGCCACACAAAGAACGGCAGTTTGATCCCTCTCAAGCCATCTGACGAAGGAGGATGGCTTCAAGGGAGGCGCGTCCTCGCCGTGCCTGGCGAGTTTGCGAAAAATTGAGGCACTTTTTTATCTGAAGTCCCTTCAAAGTACTGAGTGGAGTTAATAGTAGATAAAATTGAAAGATTCACATTGATGAGAGTGGAATCAACCGTGTTTTACAATGTGAAAAAGGACGAGCTGTGCGTGGAAAGAAAATCGAAAGTACAAAATGCGGGAAGAGAGCCAAACGTATGAATGTTATTGCTGCTTGGTGCAATGGGGGGTATTTAGCCGTAAATGTTATAATCACTCAACAACCTCAGAATTTTTCGAGCAGTGATTTGAGGAGCACTTGTTAAAAGAAGTACCGAAAGGCTATACAATCATTATGGACAATGCCAGTTTTCATCGCAAAGCAAAGTTGCGTGAGCTTGTTGCCAAAGTTGGAGTGGAAATACTGTTTTTACCAACATATTCACCAGATCTGAATCCGATTGAGAAGTCATGGGCGAATATGAAACGGTGGCTACGTGACAATATTTCTCCCTGCTTGTCAATAGATATGTTTGTTCCTCTACTGATGAATGTAATTCCACAATACTTTCGACTTAGACCTTTTAAAACTGAAGATATGTCCTAAAAAGTTTCTGAAATTTAAGTTGAACAACTATATACGGGAAACATTTTTTATTATCTATAAAAATGTTTTAAAATTTGAAAAAGAAAAAAGCAAAATTTTAAATATGCTGGTTATTTTGCTTCGTTGAAATGAATGGCGTGCAATTAAGATTTTTGGCAGAATCTATCCATGAATAGGCTTTAAGAGTATTCACGGATTCGGGCAGATTCTACCAACATCACATTTGACATGTACTTGGTAGATGAATACCAGGCAGTAGATCTTCGAAACTGGTGTATATGAATATAGCCAGTATGTGATTGATTATTATTCATTTTTGTAGCATATTATATTGCAAAGGTAAAGATAAGATCTAAACTTCGTTCAAAAGTTCATCATAGTACTGCATATTTACGCGCGGGGGTGGTGTAAAGTACTTTCATTACTTTCCTGTATTGTTCACCACTATTCATTATCTTCCCCTCCTCCTTCTCTTTTCTCTTTTGTGGTGCCGCAATGAGATTGCTTTTTCTTGGCAACCTCCGAAAACCGGTAATAGTATAATTTTGATCGTGCATTTAACGGTTTTTACGAAGAAATGTGGCAGGATGTTACTCTTCATGAAGAATATATGTGGCATCATCACAGTTTTCGGAGGTTTCCACATGATACACTGGAGTCCCGACCCCAGAATTATGGTCACAACCTTCTCAATTTTATATATATTGAGGAGAATAAGTAGAAAGTCATGGACATCATCGCACTGAATGCTGACATTGATCACATTGTTACCAATGAGGAGATGCTGCGACGTGAGATGAACGTGATTATCACAGAGATAAGGGGGAGTGGAGGATATGACTCAAACTAAAAATGAGATCATTCTTTATCAGGATGAAAACGGCATCACAAGGATATCCACTCGCTTTTCGGATGAGGATGTATGGCTGACAGAGAGTCAAATTGCAGAAATTTATGATACAACACAGCAAAACGTGAACCAGCATATTAAAAATATTTTTTCTGATGGAGAATTGCAATCAAATTCAACTTACAAGAAATTCTTGTTAGTTCGAACTGAAGGTAAACGACAGGTTGAAAGGAATATCGACCATTATAACCTTGCTATAATAATCGCCATAGGGTACCGGGTGCAATCGCAAGTTGCCACCCGCTTTCGACGTTGGGCAACAGAGCGTTTACATGAATATATCCAAAAAGGATTTGTGTTGGATGATGATCGTTTGAAACAATCTCCCAGAAAATCTTACGCTTCACTGGGTTTCTCGTTATTAAGACAGCACTTCTTGTACTTTTTCCCACTGCCGCACGGACATGGGTCGTTTCTTCCCACTTTTTTACTTGCAACAGGCTTCGATTTTGAGGATACGTCCGAAGATAACTGTGGTTGTTTTCCATGCGGCTCTTCTTTTTGCTGGAAACAGTACCACCAGTGCATTTCTTTGATGGTATCATGTATGAGAGAATACTTTCTGCTGCGTACCTTTTCTTCAAATACGGGATCTCTCTCCCTATTATAAATCCCCTCAATAAAATCTTCAGATTCGATGATAATTCTGTCAATCATGTCCTTCTCATATAGTTCCAGAATGAAGGGGAAATGTTCTTTTGCTTCCACCGTATGACAGTAACTCACCAAAAATGAGATGAAAGTGGCTTCATCATTATAATCTGATTCTGATGCCAGATTCAGTACATATCCTAAGTAGGAGAATAACTCTTCTTTTGAGTATGCTCCTGTGAAATACATCGTAATGAGGGCTCTTAGAGCTGCTAGTCGGTGATATGGGTTAATTGTCCCATTTTCGATTACGAGTTTAATCCTATCAATATCTTTCGTATCAGCAACAGAAGCAATCAGACGTCCACAATCAGAGGTGATTGTGTCACCCAAAAGAAGCTCTGCGGTTTTTTCATCAAACTTTAAGATCTTTAGAAAGGACTCAAGGGCGTCGTTGACTCTAAACTCCGCAAGCAAAAATAGTGCATATAGTGGATCATCAAACTCTATTGGATCATCACACTCTTCATCATCAAACTCTATTGAATCATCACATTCTTCATATGGAGCATGGTACTTATCAGGATTATCAACAATATCTTGCACATGTCGAAGCAGCACGGGAATCGCCTCATCCTTATGCTCCCGTATACAATGGATCTCCTCTTCCGCAAAAGTGGGTTTTACTCTCTTAATATTTTCTAATGCTTGATGTAACTCCATTTTAGTTCTCCCTATGTCGCACGTGCAGCATTCATTTTGTCCACTCTCATTTCAATTCTGTTTCGTAATATATATGACATAAATTATGCACTGTAAGAATTGCTTGTATGAGATTATGCATTTTTCGCGAAAAATCATCTTGATTCGTACTCGTTCCAATGACATCTCCTTCCAGTAACTCAACTCCTACGCCATGTAGTACCTGCCGGAGGAGTTGTTTACCCTTTTCAGTGTTTGGTTCCCACCCACTTGCTTTTAGATCCCCAAGTGTATCCCCACCATCTGTAAGAGTAAATTTCTCATATAAGTCCTTTGATACATAAATCCGAATGTGATCATTATGGCGATTGAGAAATGGCGTAGTTATAACACTCACATTATCTATGAAAGAAACATTATACTGTTCTCTCATCCAGTCTATGTATGAAAGGAGGAGTTTTGAGATCTCCTCTCCCATTGATCTCTCCTCTGTAGCTTCGCTTGTTGCGACTGGCGTTCCTGCTCTAGCCATCCGGGCTAGGTACTCTGGCTTGTAAATCCGCTCTCCGGTAAGGGGGTCAATTTTACCAATTGGATGCTTTTTGTTACGTGGCTTTCCATTTTCATCGCGGTAAGCGGTTGCTTCATAAAGATACGTATGCTTGCCAACTTTCACCGTTGTGATGTATGACACTCCTTTGCCTCCATGTAATGTGTGCAGTCATAATGTAGTATAACTATATGGTATGACTATGTCGGAGGGGTTGAATTGGTGGTGCTTCTTTATTTTTGACGATGCTTAGATTGTAAATCTACAGCACTATCCCTTATTAAGGCAGCATTTCTTGTACTTTTTCCCACTTCCGCATGGACATGGGTCATTTCTTCCCACCTTCTTCCCTCCAGCAGGCTTCGAGTTTGAAGATAGACCTAACGATGGAGATGAGGAGAGGATATTGTCAAAAGATGGAGATGAGGAGAGAATATCATCAAAATCTATTTTTTGTCTATCCCCTTCTGTCTCTGAACTGAAACAGGCCCACCCTTGCATCTCTGTGATGACATCGGCTATGAGAGTATAATTCTCATGAAATCTAGACTTTTTAAAACCTGTTTCTCTATCAACTTCACTGCTTTCTTCGGTAAACTCTTCACGTTGGATGATAGATCTATCAATCATCCATCTATCATAGAGTTCCATAATACGATCGAAGTGTTCTTTTGCATCCACCGTACGACAAAAAGACACGAGAAATGTGGTGAACATGCCATCGTCACCATCCTCTAATTTTGATGAGAGGCTCAGTAGATATCCTAAGTAGGAGACCAATTCTTCTCTTGAATATGCTCCTACAGCATGCATCACGATGAGGGCTTCAAGAGCTGCCGTGCGATGATAATCGTGAATCTCTGTATTTTCGATTACCTGCTTCAGCCTATCAATATCATTCTCATGGGCAACAGAAGCAATCAGACGTCCATAGCCCTCCGTGATCATGTCTCCCAAAACGAAATGTGCCGTTTCCTCGTCAAATTCCAAGATTTTTATGAAGGGTTCGAAGGCATCGTTCACTCTAAACTCTGCGAGCAAAAATATTGCATATGTTGGATCATCAAACTCTTCAGGTGAAGGAGGGATCTTATCTGGGTTATCGGCAATATTTTGTACCACTCCCAACAACACAGGAATCGCTTCATCCCTATGTTCTCTTATACAATGGATCTCCTCTTCCGCAAAAACGGGCTTAAATCTCTTAATGTTTTCCAATGCTTGATATAATTCCATTTTAATCTCCCTCTACGCTGCAAGCGCAAATGTTCACCTCATCGCCAATGTATACCTATCTAAAAACAATATATAAAATTTACATAAGACGCCAGGTTAAACGATCAAGACTCAAATCTTTCAGGTAAGTCGCAATAGAGTTGGCGTTAAAACCCTATATAATCAACCACTACCCTACTTCTCCTCATATCGCGATATCCAAACCGTCGTAGAGCTTCCCGTTAGAAGGCGTGGATTTGATTTTGAAAAATATGCTGGCATCCATGTCACACCCTTTTTAATCTCTCTTGTTATGCGAACAGCACAGACAATCTGCCCCTGCCGTGAGACAACACGTGCCATATCTCCTTGCTGGATTCCTCGCTCTTTTGCATCATCAGTATGCATCATGATATACCCTTCCTCTTTAAACAACCCCGAAGAGCGGCTTGTTCGTGTCCGTGTCATCGTATGCAAGATCCCAATTCCGGTAGTAAGCCATAATGGATATCGCAAGTCTGGGATTTCAACCGTTTCTCTCCCTGATTTTTTCTCAAAAATTGGCTTATTTGCTTTTGAGCCCCTTCCAATAAACACCCCACCTGGTTTTCCTGTCTCTTCCCATGAGATCCCTGTATATAATGGGATATTCTCTTGAATATCTTCAAAAATTTCCTGTGGAGAAGAAAATGAAAACATATCTGAAAATCCCATACTCTGTGCAAGCTCACATATAATCTTCCAATCAGGCTTTGCCCAGTCATAGTTACTTGAACACTGGACCGAGTGTATCTGCTGAACCCTTCCTTCCATATTGGTAAATGTCCCATCCTTCTCAGCAAAAGAAGCAGCAGGAAGTATAACATTTGCATACCTTGTTGCTTTTGTCATAAACAGATCCTGAATTACCACAAAGGAAAAACGCTTCAAATGCTTTTTGATGCCACCTGTGCTGAAATGAGAAACAACTGGATTTCCCCCCATCATATACAGAGCATGACAATGAGAAGAATCACGAACTATTGTTGAGGGTACCCCATACATATCTAAGAATCCATGGGTATTGCACTCTCGAAATGTCGGAAAGAAAGTAAATCCTTCACACTCTGGGATATTATATCCTGGGCCAAACAAGAGCACAGGGCCCTCTTTTTTCCCCTTTGCAATCATATCAGATGCTTTTTGAATGAGATCTTCTGAAACTCCTGCTCTCTTTGCAAATAGAGTATCTCCCTTCACAACTGCCTTTAGTATTTCTTCTCTTTGGAGAGGGTACGCCTGCAGGAAAAGATCAGAAGCACGACCAGTCATGGTCAGGCGAACATCTGCTGAGATAAAAGTAGCTCCTTTCTTTTGTGCCTCGATGATATATCTCCAAAGAAGGGGATACTCTTCGACAATATTATCATACAATGAAAGAATGACTGATGCAGATGAGATCTCTGAAAATGGTATCTGGGATGTAAAATTTCGTGTTCTTGTTTGCTTCTCTAATGCAAAGGGACATTCAAGCACCTCTCTGGCAAACTTCAGCAGCACATAATTATCTTCATTTGTGCAAAGCCCAGATCCAAGGAGCATAATCTCATCTGAAGAAAATGAAGCAAATCCCTCAGCAATACATCGATACGCCTCTTCCCAAGAGACCGGAATGAACCGATCCCCAACACGAACCAAAGGTGAGCGAATACGATCCTCACGATTGATGAACTCCCATGCATGACTTCCTTTCATGCATACACATCCTTCATTTACTGGAGAGCGAAAATCAGGCTCCACACCAGATACCATCCCATTTGAACACGTAAGGTACAAAGAGCATCCTACTGCACAAAAAGGACATATTGTCTTTGTACGGGTATGGAAGGGTGACACATTATTGTCTGGAAGTGTGTTTGGAAGAGGGGTGGAGGTCTCCATCATTGTACTCTAGAAACTTAATATATATAAAAACGTCTGCTTTGCATATGTGGGTGATGAAAATTGGTGGGGGGAAACATCGTACAGAGCTCCTTTTAACATATAGGACTCTCCTTGGAAATAATTGCGGCAACTATCAAAAATAAACATCATGAATGATTGTCCACAGAATAAAACCTAAAAAAAAGGCAAATTCTTCTCTTCATCTTTAAAAATATCCTCAAAAAGTCCACGCAGATAAGACCTCGATTTTTTGAACATTACCACATCTTCGAACGAATCCAAAAAGTTCTGTAAAAATAATGTAATGTTGGGAAATAGAGATTAGCGCAACATTTGTTTATATTTATCACTAAAAGCATAGAAAAACAAATAAAATTCACTTCCACAGAAAATGTTCGATGATGTAAACATAAAATGATCAATCTTTCTCCTTAGTATATCATAAAAGCTTAATTCCGTTTCACTTCATGCCAGAAAAGCTTTTCTTTCGAGGGAAAAACAGTACAGAACCTTTATCTATATACCTAAACAATAATTCCTTATTCGATACTTATATCGATAAAGCTGGTGCGAAATAATGGCATTTGCAGTTCATGTAAACATGAGACGTTGTACCGGCTGTAACAATTGTGTGGTTGCATGCCCAGTCGATGCATTAGAACTTCACACCGTAGACCCTGCATCAACAGACAAGATCTATAAAGTCATTAATGGATCTGCTGTCATTCTTGATATCAAGAATGAACTCTGTGCAGGATGTGGTGTTTGTGTTGATGCATGTCCATACGATGTTATAAAACTCTCAGGTCAGGCACCTGCGACAGCCCTTGCATAAGTCTTGGTTTGTTCAAAAGTGCGAGAACATCTATCTATTTTTAGGTGTGTTCTCCTGATGAGTGGTACAATGTATTAGAAAAGTAATCAGAAAAAGAGGTATACTTAATGTCAACACTGTTTCCAAAGTACTCAAAGACCGTTGATGGAGTCAGAGTCATCATGGAACAGAAGCTCCTTCAGAATACTAACACCCTCATTCTTAACAATGATATTTGTCCGGGTTGTGGTATCTGTGCTGAGGTCTGCCCAGAAGAGGTGATTACAGTAGGAGCTGTTGGAGGTGTCCAACGAGGTCTTGTTGATGATGGAGCAAATATCCATGTCGATGAGGCCAACTGTTCATATTGTGGTGTCTGTGTAATTATGTGTCCGTTTGCGGCACTTTCACTCGAGATCGATGGTGAGAAGTCCTTACCTATTCTTGACAAAGAAGGATTTCCAACCTATGACAAAGGCGCATCAATTGATGCTGAAAAATGTATTCGCTGTACGCTTTGCGACGATGTTTGCCCCCGTGAGGCAATAAATCGTGATGTTCCTCTATTTGAGGGACAAGACAAAGAAGGGCTTGCAAAAGGTCAAGCTGTTAAGTTAAACCTGACTTTTACAGTTGATACAGAAAAGTGCTCATACTGTGGATTATGTGGCACACTCTGTGAAGCAATAAATGTTTTGCATAATCCATTTACCCCAGAGACTGCAAAAGTCACTGGAGAAGTTGTATGGGATGAGACTCTGTGTGATGGATGTAATGTCTGTGCAGAAGCCTGCCATGATGAAGCAATTACCATCACTCGAGAAGCTGTTGGTCGTTCCCTTTTAGGTGAAGTTACCATCCTTGAAGATGAGTGCTGCACATGTAAATGGTGTGAGATAACTTGTCCAACTGAAGCAATCACTATCCATAAGATCTTCGATGGAGAGATTATTTTCCACCCAGAAAAATGCCCTGGTGGGTGTTCAACCTGTGTTGATGTCTGTCCTGCGAATGCAATCTATCTTCCTGTCGCTTCCGCTGCAAAAGACATGAAAAAGAAACAGGAAGCAGTGATTGGAGTCAACAAAGACCTTTGCATATTCTGTGGAGCTTGTGTACATGCATGTCCTTCTGAGGATGTCATCTACCTCAAGCGTGAGTCCATAAGGATCAAAGGAAAAGAGACTGACTTATTTAATAAGATCAAGGCAAAACTCTGTGAACCCCGCACCTCAAAGGTTGTTGAGGAACAAGTTGGCAAGGTTGAGCTGAAGAACCTATAGGAGGAAGAATTATGGCTGCAAAAAGTTATGATAACCCTGAACTGGATCAAAAGCTCAAAGACACGTACTACCGCCTTGGCGACTCAAATCCAGAGTTCAGCAAAAATATTTTAGAAACGAGCCGCACTCTTGCCAATATGTGCTACCAGTGTGGTACCTGCACAGGATCCTGTCCTTCAGCCCCACGAAGTTCATACCGTATTCGTAAATTCATGCGCAGAAATGTGTTTGGGCTTGAGGATGAGGCTCTGACCGATCCAGATCTCTGGCTCTGTACAACCTGTTACAGCTGCTCAGATCGCTGTCCACGTGATATCGCACCAACTGATGTCATTATGGCAATGCGAAACATGGCATTTAAGCGAGATATCATTCCAAAGAACTTCTTAATGACTGTGAAGTTAATCTATGACTCAGGACATGGAGTTCCAAACAATGATGCAAACCGTGATGCCCGTGCACGTCTTGGACTTGACAGAGATCCGCCAACGACTCACACATACACTGAGTACATGCAGGGTATTCGCAAGATCATTGACTCATGCGACCTGAAAGCAAATGCAGATAGGATTTTAGGAGAGTGAGTTACTATGCATGAGTTCGCATTATTTTTAGGGTGTATTGCACCAAATCGGTACCCTGGCTGTGAAGCTGCAGCAATAAAAACAAGTGAAAAACTAGGCATTAAACTCCTTCCTCTCAAAGGCGCAAGCTGTTGTCCAGCACCTGGTGCTTTTGGATCTATTGATCTGAAAGTCTGGTATGCAATGGCTGCGAGAAACCTCTGCCTTGCAGAAGAGATGGGAAAAGATATTGCCCTCGTTTGTAATGGATGCTACAAGTCTATTTTCGAAGTAAATCACATTCTGAAGCACGATGAAAAGCTCAGAAACGGTGTCAATGAGGTTCTCAAAGAGATCGATATGGAGTATAAAGGCAGCATCGATGTCTTCCATCTTGCTGAGCTTCTCTATGATGAGCGTTTCTGTGGTGTGCGAAAGATCCGTGACAGTGTAACAACCCCACTCAAGGGTGCAAAGATTGCATGTCACTATGGATGCCACCTTACCAAACCTGCAAAAGAACGTGTATTTAAGTCAAAAGAGCTGCTCAATACCGAGTGCCCAACCTGGTTTGAAGAGCTGGTAGAAGCAACCGGAGCCACCGCTGTTGAGTATCGCAACAAGATGCAGTGCTGTGGAGCTGGTGGTGGTGTTCGAGGGTACGATATTGTACACGCACTAGATATCACAAATGAGAAACTGATTAACATCACAGAGGTTGAGGCCGATGCAATTACTGAGGTCTGTCCATTCTGTCAGTTACAGTTTGACCGTGGTCAGATCGAAATTGAAGAGAAGTTTGGAGATCGCTACGGCATTCCAGTGCTTCACTACTGTGAGTTACTGGGTCTTGCACAGGGTATGAGCCCACAGGATCTAGCTCTTGATCTTCATGCAATCGATTGCACCCCATTCTTGGAGAAGGTGTTATAGGAGGATAAAAAATGGCGGAAAATAATCAACCAAGAATTGGTGTCTTCCTCTGTCACTGTGGTACCAATATCGCAGGGTCACTCTCTATTAATGACATAATTGAGTATGCAAAAACGCTTCCTTATGTTGTTCACTCAGATGAGTACCAATATATGTGTTCCACTCCTGGTCAAGGAAAGATCGTAGAAGCAATTGCAGAGCACAACCTTACTGGAATCGTTGTTGCAGCATGTACGCCAAGTCTGCACGAGCCAACATTTAGAGTTGCCACAAAAGAAGGTGGACTGAACCCATTCCGATTTGAAATGGCAAATATCCGTGAGCAGAACTCATGGGTACATATGCATGGCATGTGGGATGAGGCAACGAGCAAAGCAAAAGACCAGGTCCGTATGGCTGTTGCAAAGGCTGCACTGCTTGAGGATCTGATTCCAAAGAGTGTGCCTGTTGAGCCTGCTGCAATGGTTGTTGGTGCTGGTGTTGGTGGTATTCAGGCTGCTCTTGATCTTGCAAGTGCTGGCATTAAAACGTACCTTGTTGAGCGTACTCCAACTGTTGGTGGACGTATGTCTCAGCTCGACAAGACATTCCCAACGCTTGACTGTTCTCAGTGTATTCTGACGCCAAAGATGGTGGATGTCGGACGTCACCCCAATATTGAGCTTCTGACCTATCATGAGGTAGAGTCTGTTGAAGGATATATTGGAAATTTTGAGGTAACTCTCAAAAAGAAAGCCCGTGGTGTCTTATCTCCAGAAGAAGGTCGTGCTATTGGTGTTGATGGATGTAATGGGTGTGGAGACTGTGCAGAGGTCTGTCCCGTTATTAAGCCAAATCCATTTGAGATGGGAATGGCTCCACGAAAAGCAATTTACATCTATCACGCTCAGGTTATGCCTCTTATCTTCACTATCGACTTTGATTCCTGTGTGAAGTGTAATCTGTGCGTTGATATCTGTGGTACAAAGAAGGCTATCGATCTTGAGATGAAGGACGAGTTCCCTGTTTATAAAATCGGAACTGTCATTCTTGCAACTGGGTTTGAGCTCATTCCAATCGAAGAGAAGAAAGAATGGGGATACAAGCGATATGAGAATGTTATCCACGGTCTTGAGTTTGAGCGTCTGATCTGTGCATCTGGCCCAACTGGTGGTCATCTTATTCGTCCAAGCGATGGAGCAACACCAAAACGTGTTGGATTTGTACTTTGTGCAGGTTCCCGTGACAATGCCCCAGGCATTGGAAAGCCATACTGTTCCAGATTCTGTTGTATGTACTCACTCAAGCATGCTCACCAGATCATGGAAAAGATCGAGGGTGTAGAGCCATACATCTTCTACATGGATATTCGTTCCTTTGGAAAGATGTACGAGGAGTTCTACTATCGTATCCAAAACGAAGGAGCAAAGTTCATTCGTGGACGTGTTGCAAATATTCTTGAGGATCCAAAGACGAAGAATCTGCATGTATTTACAGAGGATACTCTTCTCGGTCGCCCTGTTGACATCGAGTTAGATCTCGTTGTTCTTGCTTCTGCTGTAAAGCCAAATGATGGTGCAGATGTCGTTCGTAAGAAGTTCGGTGTTTCTGCGTCTCAGGATGGCTGGATGCTTGAGGCTCACCCCAAGCTGAATCCATGTGGTACTACTACTGCTGGTGTGTTCCTTGCAGGTGTCTGTCAGGGTCCAAAAGATATTCCAGATACCGTTGCACAGGCTGAGGGTGCTGCAAGTGCTGCAAGTATTCCAATTCACTGTGGAGAGGTCGAACTTGAACCGTACTTCGCAATCTGTTTGGAAGATCTCTGTGCAGGCTGTGGAATGTGTACTAACCTCTGTCCGTACTCTGCTTTGGCATTAACCATCAAGAATGACCGTATGGTAATGGAAGTTACCGAAGCAAAGTGTAAGGGATGTGGAACCTGTGGTGGATTCTGCCCAGGTGGCGCTATTAAGATGCAACACTTTACAAGTCAACAGATTGTTGCTCAGATTGATGCATACTTACTTGGAGGGGAGTAAACATGGCAGATTTTGAACCAAAAATTCAGGCAATCATCTGTAACTGGTGTTCATATGCTGGTGCAGACCTTGCAGGAGGAGCTCGTATTCAGTATCCTGCCGATATCCGTGCGGTTCGTGTCATGTGCACCGGTCGTGTCGATATGCTTTTCATTCTGAAGGCATTCATGGATGGAGCTGATGGAGTTCTTGTATCTGGTTGTCACTTTGGTGACTGCCACTATCTTGAGGGTAACTATAAGGCAGCAAAGCGAATGTTCATGATCAAATCCTTGATGAGGAACATTGGCCTTGAAGACCGCAGGTTCCGTATGACCTTTGTCTCAGCATCTGAGGGTGCAAAGTGGGCAACTGTCATGGAAGATGTTATTTCAACGATAAAAGATCTCGGACCAAGTCCAATCAAAGAGTTCAAAGTGTAAAGAACGAAAAATAGAAATAAACCATTAAAACAAACACAATCTCCATACATTTTTCACCAAACATTTTTTGGAAAAAATGTAGTAAAACCACTTGGGGTATGCGAGCAATGCTTGCATATCCGTCGAATGGTTGTTCAGTTGCGTATTTGATGTTGCTTTGTGTTCTGATATCCATCGAATGGTTGCTCAAAAATTTTTGTAGTTATTCACCTTCTTTTGCACAGAAAAGGATTTGTTGGGCCGTTTTATTGCATATTCCTTAACTATAGGCAGCTTTAATTATATCAATCCCAAATATATAAGTATGAAGGGAAACGGTGGATATATAGTTTGTCTACTCTTTTGTTGCATCTGCTTATCTGTTCAGCCAATGATTGCTGAGGTCACGGAAGGAGAGTTATTAGATCCAGAATCACTGAGTGTTGAAGACTGGCTTGAAATTGCTAATACCTTCTTTGATAATGGTGAACTAAGTGATGCAATTGATGCATGGGAGCGTGCACTGGCTCTTGATCCAGAGCTAGAGCTTTCTACAGATATATGGTACAATATTGGGCTTGCATATACTGAGACTGAGCAGTATGCTGCTGCAATCGGGGCGTTTGAGCGTGCATTGGCCCTTGATCCAGAATCTGAATTTTCTGCACATATATTATACAATATTGGACTTGCATATACTAAGAGTGAGCAGTACACTGCTGCAATTGAAGCGTTTGAGCGTGCGCTGTCTCTTGTTCCTGACTCGGAGCTTTCTGCAAACATATGGCACAGTATTGGTATTGTATATGTTGAGACTGAGCAGTACACTGCTGCAGTCGAAGCTTTTGAGATGAGTGTTTCAATTAAACCAGACTTTGCAATGGCCTATGACAGCTTAGGTACTGTATATGAAATTATTGGTATGACTGATAAAGCTCTTGAAGCATACAATATGGCCGTAGCGCTCGATCCAGGTAATTTAGAATATGAAATTCATCTTACTGATATGGTCGCAGCTCTTCCAACCACGCAACCAATAATGACTCTGCCAACTGTACAGCCAACAGAGGAACTAACTACCCGTTCAACACCTCTACCAACTATAGAATCAACTTCTCCTCCTCCAACCAGACAACCAACGACAGCACCACCTCTGCCGCTAAACATCACTCCTCCAACTACAGCACCACCAACACCAACTACGGCAACACCGACGCCCGTTCCCACTGAGCCTCTGACGCCTGTTCCCACTGAGCCTCTGACGCCTGTTCCCACTGAGACTCTGACGCCCGTTCCCACTGAGCCTCTGACGCCCGTTCCCACTGGGATTCCAACGTCTGTTCCTACTGAGATTCCAACGTCTGTTCCTACTGAGATTC
>JAITWW010000016.1 GCA_031285085.1 Candidatus Methanofilum arcanum | reverse complement strand
AGTTAGACAATATCTCCTTGCACACAATCTTCTGCTGAAAGGAGCACGGCTATCTCGCGACCAAAACAACCCCACTTTTCTTATTATCCCTCTGAGTACGCAGATAGATGGAGCAGTAAAGCGAACCGTTCTCACAACCCCACCACGTCCTACTCTTCCCCGTCATGAACTCATTGGAAGTATCGCACTCATGCAGGATGAAGACTGTAAAGGTGCAGAAGAGATCCTGTCCCAACGTCCAAACATTACCACTGTACTCCATCCAACAAGTACCGTAGAAGGTCCATACCGAACGAAAACTTTCCTTCTCCTTGCAGGCATTGACACGAGATCTACCTTGCATACTGAGCATGGAAAACAGTTTTATATTGATCTTGAGAAAGCATATTTCTCAGCACGGCTTGCACATGAAAGACAGCGCATTGTATCAAAAATGAACAAAGGAGAGCGGGTGCTTGACATGTCTGCTGGTGTTGGACCATTCTGCGTCATGCTCTCCCCTCTTGCAGAGATCATATATGGTGTTGACATAAACTCAGCTGCCATTGCACTCATGCAAAAAAATCTTCAGAAAAATAATATCAGAAATGTCATCCCTGTTCTCGCTGACTCAATGAACCTCACTGGCCTTTTGCTCACCCCATTTGATCGCGTTATTATCAATATGCCTCTTGATGCGCGAAAATTCTTACCAACTTCCTTTGCGCTATGCAAAGCAGGAGGAACTATCCACTGGTACGTCCTTGTGAGCAGGGAGGCAGAGCATACCGCTCTCTTATACTCCATGGGTGCTCACCTTGTCATGGAACAGCGGGTGCGATCTTATGCTCCTGATAAATTCCATGCCATGTACGAGATCACACGCTGATTTTCACGCACCGGTTGGCACAAATTCTAGAATAAGATAAGGCGGTTTGCGGTTTTTTGGTCTCACCAAAACACCTACCATAGCTCATACGCAACTCCAGAGACCATCAAAACAAGAGAGAACAGGAGAGAATTACACATGCCCATCTCATCCATGACTCTGATAAAAAGAAAAAATACTGTGAATTATGCCCCAACCCGGATTTGAACCGGGGACAACCAGATCTTCAGTCTGGCGCTCTCCCAGTCTGAGCTATTGAGGCGCTATACAAGGTTATCATCACTCATATATAACAATATCGAAGAATCTCAACCCTTTTTCCTATCCTACTATTAGGTACTACTTCCATACCTATACAACTTCTATGAAACCTGTGCATGCTATGCTGAAATCGAAAAAGAAAAAAAAAGGTATCAGCGAAAAAATACGTGCAAGTAAAGCAAATCTTATTCATCTGACACATAATGACCTTGATGCCGTTGGATCTGATGCTATCCACCGCCTTGCCTATGGAAACGAAAATGTTTACACGATATGGGCCTCAGTTGGTGCATTTCCATTCCTTTTCGAAGAGATCTCAGAACTCCCTGCAAATGGAAGAACACTTTCTATTACAGATTTAACCTTTAAAAATGGGATGATTTCATCATTAAAGCGTGCAAAAGAGAATGGTTGGATTATCAACTGGAGGGATCATCACCGCTGGACAAATGACGGGATATCTGATGTGCGCCGCCTCGTGCATTCCATTACAATTTCTACAAATCAATGTGCTTGTGCCATTTGTGCACAAGACCTCCTTCCAAACAAACCTCTTGCACGTGAAATTGCACATGTTGTCTGTGATTATGATCTTTGGAATCACACTCATCCTCAGTCTCAACTTCTTGGTATTGTTCTTCAACGCCATAAAAACCGCGAATATGTGCGTGATCTCCTTATGACTGGTGTATTTGAAGATGAATATATCCGCCAAGAGTTTTCTTCTATCATGAAGGAGGTGGAACAAGCAAAGGTAACATGTGAGAAAGAGATGAAGATCTATGGCAAAGATGTAAAAATAATCATTACAAGGATGCATGGGTTTCCAAGTGAGACTGCAGATTATCTTCGCAGTAAATATGGCTCAGATATTGAGGTTCTTGTATCAGCTAATGGAAAATTTTCCATCAGATCAAAACAGCCTGTCAGCCATCTTATTGCTCGCGAGTTTCATGGAGGGGGGCATCCCGAAGCTTCTGGTGGGCATTTTCAGTTCACCTGGTTTGATACACTCAAATTAAAGCTATGCAAGAAGAATCGCCACTATGATAGCATCGCTCAAAAATCGCATGAAATACTGAGTAAATAATCGCTCTTTTTTAGAACCTTCTTATAGCGCATAACCCTTACCCATACTATCTCTTCGGCATAAACGCAACATAAAAAGAAAAGTAAACCGAATATTCTTGTAAAACCCTATTGTTGACTGAGAGTGTTGAGCACACTGAGAGTATCAGCATAGTGTAGCTAATAGGATTTTCCAAGAACTATCGGTATCAACATAAAATGGTGCACACACTGTATATACCTTTTCTGATCAGATATATGATCTATATTTTGGAATATCTTCAAAATGGTGTTTACTTTTTGAAAATAGGGCTATTTTGTCTATATTCCTCTTCATTTTTTGATTTTTCATCAAACTCAAGTTCAAATCATAATAGTTAAATATTATCTTGAATTATCTGGTGATAAAAACGCACTTATTCAAAGCACTTATACCCTCTTCATGTGAGCTATATCCACCCATTTACATCTCAAGTGAACATCATGCAAAAGATCAAAGTTCCAACTCTTCTCTCATCTCTTGTGATTAATGCCCTACTTGGTATCTCTGATCTTGAATTTACTCTTCTTCGTTCTTGTTCCTTCTGTGGGGGTCCTGTTCGGTACCATGACATACGAAAAAAACGGTTTGCAACTATCGTACGTGATGGCGAAAAGCATATGATCTATGTACGAGTTCACCGCTTTTACTGTCGAGAATGTGGGAAACTCTGCTACGCTCATGCACCATTTTATTCAGATACAAAGTTTGGAGCTCCTGTCATCGATCTTTGTATGACAATTGCACGAGATAATGCCTACAATTACACGGCTCGTGTTCTCAATGAGATGGGGGTCATTGTTGACAGAGGTACTGTTCGTAACTTCTTTGAAAAAGACATCCCTGATGTAAGCTATGTTAAGATCTATGGATATCCAATCCCATTATCAATCTTCTCCTTGTCAGATCTTGTTTTTCGAGCAACAGATCAGTATCCTCTCTCTGAAGAGGATGTACTTGCTGCATGTGATTGCATGCCTGAGTAAGGTTACGTATCGTCATTTTGTAAGTGTTATAAAAATATATTTGTACATTCAAAACAATGTTAAAAACAAGAGAAGAGTATGCTATTGCTGTTGATATCGGAGGTACAAACCTTCGTATCGCAAAGGTCACAAGATCATATGAGTATGAGCTGCTGGTACTTCAAAAGACCCCTCAAGAAGATAAAAGCGAGATCATTGAGATAATTTTACGCGTGGTAGAGCAGTGCAAGAAAGAGTTGCGTCTTGCTCCATCTGGTATTGGAATCTCCGCAGCAGGTCCGGTAGATCCAAAGGCTGGTATTTTCTTCCCTCCAAACCTGCCATATGATGAGATCTCTTTGGTTTTTCCACTGCAGGACAGAGCAGGAACTCTTGTTTCACTCTTAAATGACTGTCGGGCTGGAGTGCTTGGAGAACGCTATGCAGGTGCAGGCCTGATCAAGCAGACAGATAATATGTTGTACATAACGTTTTCAACCGGTATCGGAGTTGGTGCAATCTGTAATGGTCATCTTGTGCTTGGATCACGTGGAAATGCTGGAGAGATGGGACATATTCCTGTGCGAACAAGATATACATGCAGATGCTCATGTGGTGTGTTTGGGCACTTTGAAGCATATGCATCTGGTTTTGGCCTTCCACGATTTTTCGTTCAGTTCTGTGAGCAAAACAGTACTCCACATGCTTTTGTATCCAACGCAAAAGAGATCTTTGATCGCGCTATACAGAGGGATCCTATCGCCATGAAATTTTTAGATGAGGTTGCATCTATTATTGCATATGGCCTCTCTACTGTAGTTGTAGCATATGATCCCTCTCTTATTGTGGTAGAAGGTCCCATCATGAGAGAAAATCCCTGGTTTCTTGAGATATGTCTCTCAAAGATGGAACCATACTTCACGTATGTGCCAGACATTGTTCTCTCCTCTTTGAATGGGTATGCACCACTTCTTGGTTCCATTGTGCCTGTGTTTGAACCATCTTCTGTAATTTGAGGATAGGGTGATTCCAATCCGTGTATGCTATATACTAGAAGTCATAATCTAATAAGGCAGAAGAGCTGAGGTAGTCTAGTCTGGTAAGGCGCAAGATTGGAAATCTTGTGGGGTTTTCCCCTCGGGAGTTCAAATCTCCCCCTTAGCGTCCTTTTTTAAAGTAAAATTGCAAAAGAATTGTTTTAACTGTTTTTTACAGCTTTGATTCTAGTAATTTTCGAATCATTGCTACTTCTTCAAGGAGTGCAGAGATATCTTGGTTTGCACTGAATGATACCCCTGAGGTCTCAGCTCCTGTTACCGCAGAGACTGATGGCTGTCCTCGCACAAAGTCCATAATAAGTGCACGAAGAGCCTCTGGTTCCTCAATACCTGTAAGTGCGATCTCTGGAGCGCCATCTGCTGATGCTCCAGCGGTTTGTATCCTGAGGGATGAGATATGAAACAGGCGCATAACTGGGCCCTGCACAATATCAACATTGGTAATTCTATTGTATGGAACAATCCCTGTTGTCCAAAACCATACCCCTCGCTTCCATGTCATCTCTGTTTTATTGAGATGGTACACAACTGATCGATAGTACAGCACTACCCAAACAAGTATGAAAACAAGAAGAGCAATGAAAACAGTTGTTACAATTATAGGAATTAGTCTTGTAAAACCTTCTTCTGCAACAATGTATGTCCAATACGTTACCATCAGCCAGGCAAAAACAACAATAACTCCTAATGTGATCGCGAGATATAGCCTGTACTGCAATGATGGTTTAAAATCTTCTCCTAAAATAATATGTTGCATAGAGGGTAAATTTGCTTGAAAGAATAAGAAAGTTTCGTTTGAAATTCTGTGTTGATAATTGAATAAAAATATCTACACGGTATTCATATTTTATATCATTTTAATGCAATATTTAATAAAATATAAAAATGGGAAAGTTATCTTCATTATTCGTACGTATAATGCAGGATATTCCATACTATACCGAATTTATCGGTTACCATGCCATATAGTTCGCTGTAGAATGTTTTCTGGAGATCCATTCCAACGGTTCCTCCATCTTTGAGTTCATTAAAAATCCTTCTTACCTCATCTTTGTCTTCTGAGCTTACCGTTGGGATGATATTATTTCCTTTCGTAAGTGTCTCTCCAGAAGGTATGTCTGTACACATAATGAGTGCATTATCAAACTGGATGCTTGCGTACATGACCTTATCTCTGTCAGCTTCTGGCACAGTGTAACTTGGGTCAGGAGGCATCTGCTCATAGGTCATCAGGCTATTGACATCTGTTTTGAATACTTTTGCGTAAAACTCCACCGCTTCACGACAATCTCCATCAAAAACGAGAAACATTTCAATCAGCATGTGTAGTACCTTTGTTCGTTTATTGGAAAAGTGTTTTTATTTGGCTGTTCGTGGTGAATGAAACCGTACATTCATACTCCGACAGCTGGGTATGCATGTATGCATGTATGCATGTATGCATGTCACATGTTCCTTTCGGTTGCATGGGCGTTGCTGTGTTTGTACATGTTAGATTTATCCGAAATAATAACGTTTAGGGTTTCTCATCTTATCTCTATGGCAAAGAATAGTCAATGGTAATCATGATTTGAATACCCACAATTTTTATTGAGTGGATGGCCTGTATCCATCTTTCACATACCTTTTTCTCCATGATTTTTACTTCCATTTTGCCTCTTGATAAAACAAAACTCCTCTATATTATCACACACTAACCTGTTAGATATGTGGATGGGGAGTAAAAAGAAAGAATTTTATTTTTTTGTTCTTCTTTGTGTTTGTATGGGCGTCACCTGTATCTTGTCTGGGGGTGGACTTGTATACGCTGAAGATACTGAGTTCTCTGATGTTGATCGTACAAAAGAGATGTTTCCACTCCCTGAACGATTTTACGATCCAAGTACCCGTGATCAGCAATGGCAGACTAAACTTTCAACAGATCTGCTCCAACTTGTAGATCCCCGTTATCATCCAGATGGTCTCAACACAACTGCCGCACTCCTTGAAATGAAGGAGATTGGCATTGTCCGACTCTCAACAACAGAGGAACCTCAGATCAATGTCATGGTACAGCTCCGAGATGGAGGACGGTTTGAGGATATCTACCATTATCTCAGTGATAGCACACGAGATACCACAACCAATATGATCGCAGGTTGGATCAATGCAGATGATCTAAAATCTGCTGCACTTCTTCCAGATGTTCATATGATAACAGTCATTCTTCCTCCAGTATCAGCTACCGCATTCATAGAGTATAATGCACATGAGTCTACTTTAGAAGATCTTGATGGAGAGGAAGGGGGAACGTTAGATGAAGAGCAAGCTGAGGCCATGTATGTCAGCACTTCTATCGATACTACCCCCTCAGATACGCCCATCTCTCTTTTGGCACAACCATCATGGGAAACCAAACTCTCAAGTGATCTCATGCAGCTTCTCGATCCAAGTGCCCGTTCACCAGGACAAAGCCGTGATGAGTTGATATCAGTACTGAAGGCAACAGGAGTTCTTCGTGTTACTTCTGATCCTACGAAAACAACAAAATCAGATGAGATTTTAGTAGATGCCTGGGTGCGTGAAGGAAAAGAGCTTAGGTACATGGATTATTTGTCTCATTTTTCATATGATCCAACATATCATCGTGTTGCAGGCTGGATAGATCTGCAAAACCTTGCATTATTTGCACAAAATGATGGTGTTCTTTCAGTAAACACCGTTCTATCTCCTTCGATCTCAAAAATTTCACTTGATGAGAGCTTCCCTATCGACAGTGCTGAGGTACTTGGGCTTCAAAATGCTTTAGGGAGCACCGGAAAAGGTATTCGAATAGGGGTTATCTCAGATGGTGTCACTGGGTTTGAGGAAGCAGTGATGGCCGGAGTCCTTCCTCCCATTACCATCCTTCGGGATCAGGTTGGTGGAAGCGAAGGTGTCTTGATGATGGAAGTAATTCATGCTATCGCACCAGATGCTGAGTTACTCTTTCATGATCGTGGTCAGAACCAGATAGAGTTTGTGCAGGCCATTGACAAACTCATATCAGCCGGAGCTCAGATTATCTGTGATGATATCACCTATGTCGAACCGTTTTTTGAAGATGGATATATTGCAAACAATGTGCGAGATCGTATTCTTACCTATGGCATATTGTATGTAACCTCTGCTGGCAATATGGGACTTAGCCATTATCAAGATAGATTCTCAGAGGTTGAGTACGATGGGTACAAATGGCATGACTTTGGAAATAGTGAGAAATCTGCTCTTACTTATCGTGTTTCTGCTCAAACTGCAGGGTATGTTGTGCTTCAATGGGATGAACGCTTTGGCGCTGCAGAAACGAACTATGATTTATTCTTGTATGATGAAAATGGACGTGAGGTCGGAAGATGCGTGAATGTCCAGAACGGAGATGACAACCCAATTGAATGGGTTCGTTTTCTCAATGATAGCCGAGATGAAAAGGAGTATACGGTCAAAATCGTTCGGGCCGATGGAGATGGCAACTCTACCCTTGAGCTTTTTATTTTTCCACTTTCAGGTCAGTTACTTAGCATGAGTCCTCAGACCCCTGAAGACTCTATCTTTGGCCAACAGGCAGTTTCAGAGGTGCTTTGTGTAACCGCTGCCACTTTTGAGAATGAAGCCGTTATCAAAGCACCCTATGCATCAGAAGGGCCTGTAACGATTCGGTACCCTTCTGAAGAGATTCGAAAAAAACCAGACATTGCTGCCCCAGGAACAGTGTTCTTATCCGAAGGAGATAGATTAGAGAGGTTTACTGGAACAAGCGCTGCTGCTCCTCAGGTTGCAGGGATCGCAGCCTTACTCCTCGAAGAAAATCCCAAGCGTTCAGAATCTGATATCAGAAAAGCTATCATTGAATCGGGAGAGAGTATAAGAGAGTACTCACCTGTTCTAGGAAACGGCCTTGTACATGCGAAAGATGCTTTTCATGTGCTTCGCTCTCTTTTTCCAGTTCCAACTCCGCCAACAACTCCTTGCCCTGTACTTCCTCTTCCTCCTGAGTCGTATGGAGGTATCATTCTTTATCCTGGATGGAACATGATCTCAGTTCCTGCGTCTATGGCGCTTGAAGGATTGACCGGTGCTGCTCTCTTTCCAATCGATACAGAGAACCGTACGATCTGGGCATATGATCATGTAGCGGCTGAGTGGAGTGCGGTAGAAGCAGAAAAAGAAATCCATGCATGTGATGTGTTTTGGGTGTACTCAACACAGCTGGTCTCCCTTCAACCATCCTCAAATGCAGCCCTCTCTTCATTTGCACCTCCAGAGGTCACCCTTTTTCCAGGATGGAATCCTCTTGGAGTTACCGGACCTAGTGCAGTAACTGCTGATTCTTATCTTTCAACAGTTTCAGAGCCTTGGTCTCAGGTGCTCACATTTGATGCATGTACCCAGGCATACCGACAGGCAATTATTAGGGGTTCTGAAGGGAGTTTTTCGGACTTACGTATGCTGTATCCGGGAGAGGGATTTTGGGTATATATGAACTCTCCCGCTACATTTTCATATCCTATATGACCAATTTATACCATGGAACAGATGAGAATCGCACTTGCTCAGACTCACCCGCTCTGGAATGATCCAGATGCTTCTTTTTCTTTATTTTATCAGTATGCTTCTGATGCAAAAGCAAAAGGAGCTTCACTCATTGCTTTTCCAGAACAGGCTGCAACTGGATGGGATCCAACAGATAATCAGAACTTTATAGAATCAATAGATGGTTCAATTGTCTCTCAGTTTCGTGAGATTGCAAGGGATATTGGCATTGCTGTGCTTGGTTCATTTCGAGAACAATCAGAACATTTTCCACGAAATACTGCTGTGCTTATCGATAAGCATGGAGAGATTCTTTTATCATACTCAAAGAAACATCTCTTTTATCCTGCGCATGAGGATCGGTATTTCTCTCCTGGAGAGAAAGATCAAAACGCTCTTGCAATCATTGATGGGTTTTCGGTGGGTGTTGCGATCTGCTTTGATCTTCGTTTTTGCGAGGTTTTTTGCAGATACCAAATGGCTGGAGCAGAACTGATTCTCCTTCCAATAGCATGGCCTGTATCTACTATTCAATATATGTCATTATTTGCACGATGCAGGGCAGTTGAGAACAATTGCTACATTGGCTGTGTAAATAATACCGGAGTAACTCCTGTAAATACATATACTGGGGAAAGTGTTGTCTTTTCCCCTCAAGGAGAGTGTGTGTGCTCTGCAGGCTCTGATGAAACACTCATTATTGCTGAACTCACCAAAGAGGCATTTCATCGAAGATGGAACAGTAAGTAAGCAGTAAAAAGCAATAATGCAGAGAAAAGGGGTTTTCAAAAGATAGTTGACATGCAGCTTAATGTGTTTTTACGAATGATAAAGGAGGCTATGATGAAGGGTACTCCAAGGTTATCAATTAACCTTGGAAGGAGTCGGTAGAGTTTTTTCACCTGTAAAATTGGCTTATTATCAATCAGCTGCTACTACGAAGCAATAGCAGGCTTCGTAATTCCAGCAATCCTGTCGAAGAAGCAAATGATATAGTTGTTGCAAAAAGGCAGAAGCGAAACGGGATGAGCTGGAGCGATGATGGCAGTGTTACCTTTGCGTCTGTGTCTGCTGCGAAGCACAATGGGTAATTGGATACTTGGGTTCATTCTCGATCTATGAATTTCTCTCTAAATTGCGGTACCGCAGCTGCATAGCTACGATTCCCATTTTTACAGGTGGAACATTTTTTGGTAAAAAATGTAGTAAAACTACTTAGGGTATGCTTGTTTTGCTTACATACCCGTCGAATGGTTGTTCATTTGCGTATTTGATACCGCCTTACTCTGTGCTTGGCGGGTCTGTCACTGTTACATGCACAACTCTCATCGTTTGGCTAATTCCTTTCTTATTTTTGACTTCCAAAGTAACGGTATATGCACCTGGATCTCTGTAGGTGTGAATCGGATTTTGTTCAAGTGAATTGCTTCTATCCCCAAAACTCCACAGCCAGCTTGTTGGTTCAAATGCGGGATCTGTCTTATCCTTAAAGAAGATCGTAAGTGGTGCAGCTCCGCTATACTCCTCTACTTCAAAAGTAATTTCTGATAACCCGTCAGCGGTGACTTTAATCTCGGCAGATATCTGATCTTGTGCTTTTGTTATACTATTTGTTGTTGTTAGAATGACAGTGTACGTTCCTGGCTCGTCAAAGTAGTGGAATGGGTTTTGTACATATGATGGAACGCTTTGATCACCAAACTCCCAGACCCACTCATTTGGGTATCCAAGAGAGGTGTCAGTGAACTGAACACCAAGAGGTGCTTTGCCAACCATTGGATCCGCTGTAAATGATGCTTGAACGAGATGAGTCTGCTCACTAGCATTTATTGATATCGCTGTTGCCGTTGGCGTTACTGTTTTCGTTGGCGTTGCTGTTGGTTCTGGTGTTTTCGTTGGCAGTATTGTTTGAGTCGCTGTTGCCGTTGGTTCTGGTGTTTTCGTTGGTGATATCGTTTGAGTCGCTGTTTGCGTTGGCGTTGGTGTTGGTGTCGCTGTTTGCGTTGGTGTCGGTGTCGGTGTTGGCGTTGGGAATGCTAATTTGATTACATCTTGAAACGTATCCATATCAGATTCTTTCCAAATAGTAAGGGTGACGTCATACTCTCCTGGTGTATCGAATGTGTATGTTACGTTTTGCGTAGCAACACCCCATCCATCTCCAGCCCATTGCCATCGTGTTGGTGAGCCATATGATGTATCTGTGAACTGAACCGTGAGTGGGAAGAGACCAACAGTTGGAGTGTATGTAAAGTTTGCTTCCAGCTCTTCTTTGATTTTAATTGTTTTTTTGATTTGTTTTGTTGCACCGCAGGAATTTGTTACAGTTAGTGTAACAAGGTACTCATCAGGTTTTGTATAATCGATCACTGGTGGATTCTGCAGAGAAGCACTGTTTCCGTTTCCAAAGTCCCAGTCCCAGTTCCAGCTTTGACTATCTGTTGCATTTGAGACTCCTTTAAAAGTCACACGTGCCTTGCTTACCTTTGAACTGATTTTTTCAGGTTCTATTGTATATGTAAAGTCAACACTCTCTCCTCTTGGTGTAACCGTGTCTGTATACTCTCCAACAACACCGTTCTCTAATACCTCCACCTTCATTGTCTGAGGTGTTTCATCTGTAAAAGTGTACTGGATTGACTCTCCTGTTTCTGTTGGTCTATCTGGATCTGGAAGTGTCCAAATATAGGTTGGATTGGCTATTGTACTGGATGCAATGATTTCATAATCTATAGGGAAAAACGAAGAGCTACATGAAGTACTTGGATTTGCAGTGAAGCTCAACTCAACATCATCATATACGGTAATCTCATATATCTTGGACTCTCCAATGCGACCTTTCTCACTCTTTGTTTTCAGCACGATAGGATAGGTACCTGCTTTATCGAAGGTGTATGTGATATTTTGACCTGTACCGATAGAGATTCCATACCTACCTATTGACCACTTCCACTCACTCATGGTGTCTTTGGAGCTTCCGGTGAATTCGACAGTGAGTGGAATTACACCGCTTGAGGAATTTGCAGTTATTATAGGCTTGTTTGTGTCAATGCTATCATCAATAGTAACTGTAACTGTAACTGTTTCTGTGATTGAAGCACTACATCCACTACTTGGTATCAGTGTCAGGGTTACTGGAAAGCTTCCTGATTTTTGGTATTGGTACGCTACTACGCTGCCGACAGGCCAATTATTTTCTTCTATCGGTTCACTTCCATCTCCAAAATCGAGTTTCCATGGGACATCATATCCATTTCCTGTTTGAACTTCGATCTCATTTTCACTGATATAATCTATGAAGAACTGGGCTTCAATTATATTATCATCAGCTGCGAGGTTTACTGTCTTAGAAGCAAAGTACGTGTATGTCTCTTCGACTCCCACTGCTGTTTTGGTCATGGTAACATTTACTTCATACTGGCCAGCATCGTAGTATTTGTGTGGAGGTGGTGTGCATTCTGTTTCTTTTGGGGTACCATCACCAAAATCCCACTCACATGTATCTGGGAGTGGGGGAACTTTACTTTGATCAATTTCAAATGTATACTCAATTGGTGATTCAGATGATACTACCTTGCAGCTATTTGGTGTACTGATAATTGCCTCAGTGAGATTCGCGATCAGAACCGGAATTTTTTCTGTTACTTCGTTATGTGGATTTTCTTTATCATCTCTTTGTGTGAGAGAGACGGTATACAGATCAGGTGTAAGGTATTGGTGACTCCCAGGGTTCCATGTATCATCTACTGATTTTCCATCTCCAAACTCCCAGTGACTATATCCATGCGGCCATGAGGTTGATCCTTCAAACATAATCTTACCACCTGGAGTATCTGTCTCTGAGCTTGCTGTAATTGTCAACTGAATGGGTACAAGCTTGACCCAATGTGTGCTGCCCCCTGGTGGTACAAGATCTCCTGTAGTGGAGTTCTTTGCCACTAATGTGACATAGTACTCTTCTGTTGTTTGAGCTGCAGGGGAAAACCAATCGGTGGCATATTCATGAGTGTAAGGTGTATCACATGCTGTATTTATTTCAAATCCCTCATACTCAAAACTCCATGTGCATTGATCTGCTTGCACCGTATGATCTGGTTGTTTTACACTGAATGTAACTGGAATTGATGATCCTGCTTTGTACTTACCCCATACTTCATAGGTTCCTAAGGGTTCTGTATATGCTGGATAGTTTACTAAGAACTCTGTATCTATTGGATAATATACCAACCAAGGTTCACTCATGAAAACGCAGCTCGAATCACTACGTGTTACGTTCACCTGTGTGCGATAGTACTTTCCTGCCTTTGGTTCCCCTGGGTTTTGGAGATCATATGTCTCAAATTTCTGATAGTACCATGCCGTATCAAAACCTGCTCCATGAGATAAACCGTCATGTTCCTTTGGTCCTATGAGGGTTTCTTGTGTGTTATCATCGAGAAGATAAAATGTAACAGCGGTAACTGGATCTGTTGGAACTATGTCTTTGATTGTTACGAAAAATCCAGTCTCCTCACTTTTGCTTACATCTACTCCTAAAATAGGGACATAGCTACCACTCATCGTCTGAAAGATCTCAAACTCTACTAAACCATCAGCACAGATATCAATTTCATCTAATGCACTGTCTAATGCACTGTCTAATGCACTGTCTAATGTATTGTCTAATGTATTGTGTTCATCTCCCTCTTCTGCACCTACCACTCCCATGCTTGTTATGAGAATGATCAATATGCCCCCTAGGAGGAGCAAGAAATGGTTCTTATTCCTATTCATAATATATTACACTTCACCTTATAAAATAGTCAACCCCAAAAATACATCTTCCTGTAGACATGAGCGGGGTCCTGCAGTGCTCTGATATTCCAATATATTGAATTTTCAACGTAAAAAGGGATAAAGATTCCTGAGTGGAGTGAAGTGAACAGCACACATATGTTCTATTTACACAAAGTACTATGCATATATACATACAACAGCTGGAACAACTCATGACATCTCTTGACGACCTCATTGAAAAAGCCAGAGATCTTCGCACAGAAGGTCACAGCCCTGGACAGATTGCAGATGAACTCTCTCTCTCTCTTGAGACCGTGACCTGGCTTCTCATTCAAGACAAAAATAAAAGCACTCATAACAGTGAAAGTCCCCGTGATGTACACATAGATTGGACCAATGTCAGCAGTGATGCGCTCTTGCTTGAACAATCTGCAATGATGCTTACTCGCCTCTTTACCACTCATACCAAGCTTCAAACTCCTCCAACAACAATAGTGGGAATCGCGATCTCTGGTATTCCTCTTGCGACATGTATGGCAACAACGCTAGAAAGTAAACTTGCCATATTTCACCCTGCAAAGCACAATGCTGAGCATATAACTGGGTCCCTCTCTGGAAACTTTGCAGGAGTCAAAGATGAGACATGCCTCATTGTTGATGATGTCATTACCTCTGGACGGACCATACATGACGTGATTACGTACCTTGTATCACGTGGTGCCACACCTGTTGGATGTTGTGTACTCTTTGATAAGCGTGGAATCAAGTGCATTGATGAGATAGATATCTATAGCTTGTACAGTATCTCCCGTATTGATTAAAGCTCATGGAAACACCTATATAGAACCTCTATTCAACATTTACGACATCTGAGGATCATTGAGGATCAATATGCAACAACAACCAGTTATTATATTACGTGAAAATGTGGACCGAACTCAAGGATATGAAGCACAGCGTTCCAATATCGCAGCTGCAAAAGCAATTGCAGAAGCAGTTCGTTCAACGCTTGGTCCAAGGGGAATGGATAAAATGCTCGTTGATGGAACAGGCGATGTCGTCATTACAAATGACGGCGTTACCATCCTCGACGAAATATCTGTCAAACATCCTGGTGCAAAGATGGTTATTGAAGTCTCTCGCACTCAAGATGAAGCCGTTGGAGATGGAACTACAACCGCTGTTGTCTTGGTTGGTGCGCTTATGGAGCAGGCTGAGCTGATGTTAAATCGTAAGATTCATCCCTCAGTTATCTGCCGAGGCTTCAATATGGGCATGAAAAAAGCACTTGAGATTCTTGATGGGATGGCAATTGACATCGATCCATTTGATCGGGATGTTCTCTTGAAGATCTCCTCAACTGCTATGACTGGCAAGTCCATTGAAGCAGTCAAAGACAAAATCGGAGTTATTGCAGTCGATGCTGTTATGGCGGTTGCAGAGCGGGATGGTGACAAGGTCAACGTCAATGAGGACGATGTTCAGATTAAAAAACACCTCGGTGCAACCATGGATGACGCAGAGCTTATTCAAGGTATTTTAATCGATAAGAAGCGTGTCAACAGTGGAATGCCAAAAAAGATAACTGATGCAAAGGTTGCACTCATTGTTGGCCCCCTTGCCATAAACAAAACTGAGGTCAAATCTAAGATCAAAATTAGTACCACAGAACAGCTTCAAGCATTTTCTGACCAAGAAAATGAAACCATGAAAGCAATGGCTGATGCTATTATTGCATCTGGAGCAAATGTTGTCTTCTGCCAGAAAGGAATTGCAGATCCTGTTCAGTATTATCTTGCGAAAGGTGGCGTACTTGCATGTGAAGATGTGCCTGAGAGCGATCTGAAATTTGCAGCGCGTGCTCTTGGTGCAACTGTGGTAAACAAAGCTTCAGAACTGAACCTCGATGTTCTTGGAGAGGCAGAGAACGCCTATGAGTTTGAAGACTCAGATATGGTTCGTATTGATGGTTGCAAAAATCCAAAAACAGTAACCATTCTTCTGCGTGGAACCTCTCATTACCTTGTTGATGAACTGGACCGTGCTATCGTTGATGGAACAAGAGTTGTTATGGATGCAATGGAGGATGGAAAGTTCGTTCCCGGTGGTGCAGCGGTTGAAACAGAGCTTGCTATAAGACTTCGGGAGTATGCTACCAAGGTTGGTGGCCGCGAGCAGCTTGCAATTGAAGGATATGCAGAGTCATTCTCTATTATCCCTCTGACTCTTGCAGAGAATTCAGGATTAAATCAGATTGATAAACTTGTTGAGCTGAAGCGAGCTCATGCAAACAATGAGAAAAACCTTGGACTCAATGTCTACACAGGCGAGCTTGTTGACATGGTTCAAGCAGGAGTGCTAGAGCCACTTCGTTCAAAGCGTCAGTCAATTCAGAGTTCAGAAGAGGTTGTTAGTATGCTGATTCGCATTGATGATATGATGATCTCAAAAGGG
>JAITWW010000011.1 GCA_031285085.1 Candidatus Methanofilum arcanum | reverse complement strand
TTGACAAGAAATTTTATCGCCTCATTTGCTTGCATAACTCCAATAATACCAGGGGTTGTTCCTATAACAGGGGGTGTGTGAGCGGTTTCGCAAGATGAGAGGAAACAGTATAGGCATGCAAATGAGGCGATAAAATTTCTTGTCAAGATCAAGAATGTAACCCCAGGGGTTCTTATTCTGTGGGATGGCATAACACTAACACTTGAAAAGTGTATTGTCGAGAGAAATCCCAAATGTCCTGTATGTGGGGATGAGAATACAGTAGAAAATGAAATAATTTAAAGTGAAAAATAAATATATTTTACTATTTAACGCAGAAAACTTACCCAGACATAATCTGAGTTATTCCTTTTATCCCTGCCTGAAGTGAAAATCTTTGCTCTTTTGCATTTACAATCATTTTACCCATAGAATCAGGCCCAATATTTTGAATAACGTACCCATACACCGTATTTGGGGAGATTACATTATTGCCGCTTATGACTCCATTTATTTCATCACTTTGCCCAGGAGATATATGGAGTGAGAGTTCAGATACTGCAAGGTTTAAGAACGAGATACCATTGGTTTGAGTAATACTTCCCTGTGCAATCTCTTCTCCATTGATAGAGAGAACTGATTCTGGAAGCACCAAATCAATAATGAGATTGTCAATGATTGTTATTGCTCCTTGCCCACGAGAGCTCAGCTCAATTTTGACAACATCATTTTTCTTTAATGCGTACAGTTTTCCCCCTACTCGCAGATCTACATTATTTTGCGAAGTGAAATGCAGCGTTCCTCCAGGTAAAATGGTAGCAGTTCTAAAGCCAGTGATATAACCATCTTCACGTGTTATTGGATCTACATGAATCTCTTCAAATGCCGAGGGACTTTCATATCCATTACAAAATGTCACAGAAAGAGTTGCTGTGTATGTTCCTGGATATACATATGTATGTGAAGTAAACCGGTCAGTAGACTCTGTCCCATCTCCAAACTCAAAGAGACGGCTAACAACACATTCTTCCGTGGTATCTTTGAACTGCACCACAAGTGGTTGCTCACCTGAGTTTGTTGATATTTCAAAGGTAATAGTACTCACTGGTGGCTCAAGTGTTGGTATTGGTGTTACTTCTGGTTCTAATGGCCATATCTGAACAACACCTGTTTTGGAATCATCAGCAGATTCCTGCTCATGTACCATGATTTGTGTAACATCTGGAATTATTATGCTTGTTTCTACTGAGGATGTGTTTGTGCTGTCAGCTGTCTGTGTTGGAGTTACTGTTATTGCTATTGTTGATGGTGGTGCCAGCTCAGCTCTTGCGAGTTCATTTTTGCCTTTTACATCATTATACCATAGTACCAATGTACTTGGCCGATCATATCCAGAGGTTTCAATACTCATCACATCACCTGGGATGAAATCGAGCCCTCTGCTGGAAATCAATCTAACTCGCTCAGCTCCAATAGTGAATCCATCAATTGAAACCAAGATGTTATTCATGTCAAGCACATCTCCCCCTTCATGATATACATACACCGTGTCACCATCTGCATCGATGCGGATTGATGCTTGTGACTCCAAAACGATGGGAGCAGTCCCTCCAAGATATGTCAAAATTAGCAAGATTAGTGCTAATACTATAATTACTGCAATCACTCCAATTGTAGCATATCGAATTGTTTTTATATTTATCTTTTTTTCCTCATCACTCATACGAACCACCTTCTCATGACCAACAGGGATCCTGCCTGACGCCATGACACATTATTCATTATGATATCGTTATATAAAAGGTATAGCTCCTTGCTCTAGCCCCTGTATGTGTGTGAAAAGTGTATTCATAATACAGCAATTTTTACAAGTGAAACCATGAAGTTATGCTATTTAACATACATTTGATCTAAAATATATTTTATATAAATAAATACTATTTATCTAATTTTATTGCGTGTTGTAGAAACAGTATAGTTAGACACATGACTCAAAAAAGAGGGTTTCGTTGTGTAATACTGTTATATGAGGGACTCAAATACCGCTTTTACTTCTGCACTGAACTGTTCTGCTATTTCAAGCGAAGGAGACTCCACATACAAGCGGACAATTGGCTCTGTTCCAGATGGGCGAACTAATGCCCAACAATCATCTCTATCGATACGCAGTCCATCAATATCATTCAGCAACTCATTTGCAAATGCAGCCCGGAGAGCAGCAAGGATCTCGGGAGCTTTGTCTGTTTTGTACTTATATGTCAGCATATAGGAAGGAGGAAGGGAATCAACAAGTGTAAAAAGTGGCTGCTTTTTCTGTGCAAGCAGAGAAACCATCATAGCAGCAGTCATCCCTCCATCTCTACAAAACTGATGCCATGGATAGATGAGCCCACCATTTCCTTCACCTCCAAATATCACATGTGTGCCTGACTCAATCAACTCAAGCATCCTGCGTGCAACATAGATACTTCCAACCATCGTGTACTCAACAGTACTGGAATATTTCTCTGCAATAGTCTCAAATATACGAGAGCTACTTACAGGTGTAACAATGACGCCACTTTTCCCATCCCTTTGACACACTGCATCCTCAATTAATGCAAACTCTCGATTTTCCTCGATAAACCTTCCTTTATCATCAACAAATACACAACGATCTGCATCTCCATCATGGGCCACGCCAAAATCTGCTTTTACTTCCAGTACAAGATCTGAAAGTGGCTTTAGGCCCTCAGTAGATGGTTCTGGTGCACGCGCTGGAAAATAACCATCTGGATGAGCGTTTAACGTAATAACACGACATCCAAGACCACCTAAGATCGCTGCCGTTGTGGCATGTGCTGCACCACATCCTGCATCTATAACAACGGTCATCCCTTTTCCGAGATCCTTTGGAAATTGGGAAACAATCGAGTCAACATAGGTGAAAACAACATTAGGATCAAAACGCTCTGTGCCGATATTCTCCCATGTTGCAGTATGATAGGTATCTGTAAAGATTCGCTGTTCAATCAAGATCGACTCAGCATCTGCCATCTCTGTACCATCGGTGTCGATTGCTTTTACCCCATTATATTCACGAGGATTATGGGAAGCAGTGATCACAACACCCGCATGATATGAAGGATTTGTCTTCACCAGGTACTGAAGAGCAGGGGTTGGAAGCACACCACAATCAACAACATCGCATCCAACAGCCATCAGTCCTGCTTTCACAGCAGAGACAAATGCAGGGCCAGATGTTCGAGTATCTCTTCCAACTGCAATCGTTCCTGGACGAATCGAACCAAGAGCCAAGCCAACTTTCATAACAAACTCAGGGGTCATGAGTTCGCCAACAATCCCACGGACGCCATTTGTTCCAAATAACTGTTTTTTATCTGTATCAGTCATACAACCATCCCTCTTCTTTTATCTCTTCTTCCTATGCGTACAACTTTCATGCATTACTCATGAGCTACTCTTCATGTTGCATAATGTCCTGTGATTCCTCGACATCAAAATCCGGTGATTTCAACTCTGATGACTTCTTTGACATCTCCTTTTCCTCCCGTTGTATCTCTCGCTCCTTTAAAAGGCGTGCTGATGCCTCTGCAACCTGCCGCATGATATCCGTTACCCTATCCTCAACCTCAAGCTCTGCATCAATATCAATGTCTGTACTCTCAATCTCAAGCAAAAATCTTGCGACCTCACTTGCTTCAAATAAGAGATCATCAAGCTCACTTGGAGTATAAAATCCGCACATAGCCCCGTACAAAAAAGTAGCCCCTGCCTTGCTCACCTTCTTTTTAAAAGACACCCGGGCTTGATTCACTGCTTGGGGAGAGTAGGTATCGGTCATAAATGGTACAAGTTGTGGAAGATTTTTTCCGATATATGTCATCTCTGCCCCTGAAGAGGTTTGGAAATCAGCGCATAAACGGGAGATCGCCCACTCTCGTGCAGTTATAAACGTACGTTTACGAAGAAATCGGTTCACCTGATCATACTGCGCTCCATCAACCTTCACAAACTTATGATACTTCGTTGGATCATGAGAGTAAGAATGCATTACCATTGATAAGTGTACATTATGCAGATAAGCATAAAAAGTTCAGCGTTGTAAGAACTCTCTATAAGACTGCTGTAGTGGTGCAACTCATCACCTTTTCAAAAAATAAAGACATTTTGGCTCCTTCTCCATCTATTTTACCCATACCATATCACCACATGCAAGGTTTCAAAAAAACGTTCTCATTTTATTTGACTCTGAAACATGCATATTACACTCTTTTCTTCGCGAATCTAACTTTTTGATATATAACAACAACAAAATAAATACACCAGTAACGAAACAAACGCCATACACACGCACTGAAATCAATTTTTGAAAGCCATGAAAGAGATGATAAGGTAACACTATGAAAAAAATCAATAGAATCACAGATTATGTGTAAGCTTCCCTCTTTAAAGCTGAAAGCTCCCTATTTCTCCACTACCCGGTTCAAAATCGAATTCCGTGGTTGGAATGATTTTATTTAATATCTAGAGATAATTTTTTTAATTAACAGATCATTATTTTTAAAAAATAGAATTTAAGTATTGAAAAAGGTATAATTTCCTATATAGATTTAGAATCGGAATCTAAGTCAGAATCGGAGTCAGAATCGGAGTCAGAATCAGAATTTAAATAAGAGTCTAAAAAGGCATCGGAATCAGTATCAGAATCAAAATCTACCCCATCATCATCGTCATCAAACGATTCCATAACAGAAGATGGCTTGAAATTGAAGAAGTTTTCAAAATCTTCACAGAATTGAAGCTTTTCAAGGGATGAAAGTCTTCCAAACAGCTCCCAGATAAGAACTCCTTTTGTTTTATTCCACGAATCTACAGTTCCTAGAGGAACCTGTAACATGATAGTTCCTTTTCCATCTTCAAATGTAGCATCATACTCAGTATCTGTGCCACCTAAGAGATGGTTCAACGTTTTAGTGAATTGCTCAGCTGGATCCGTAATACTCTCGTGAATCTCATACTCATATTCAATATCTCTGCCTGCATAGATCCCATTGAAATCAACAACATATTTTTGTCCAATTTTGTTGACAATGAGTCCAGTCCCATGCCGTGGATGACGAACATAACTGCCAACCGTGGTACCTTTTTCAAACAGTTTTTTCTCTACTGATTGTATTTTATCCCTATTTCGTTCTCCATATGCTTTTTCAGCAGGAACAAGCACGGTTCCCTTTGCACCAACCTCTTTTCCAACAAGCTCATCATGCAGACCTTGTGTAAGGGAACCACGTCCAACACTGATAATAAGGGGGGTGAAATCAGTATCTTCATCATACATATCATTGTCCTTTGCAACTTGCTCAATATTAGTTGCAGTGACTATTCCATCACAGCGTTCAACATAGCTGATGGTAATTATATCGCCAACCTCAATTGCCATTGTATCCATATTAAAGTAGAATGCCACACAGATAAATGAAGTGGCATTATGTTAGAGATTGAAATCAAAGTTAAAGTTCCAAACCTTGCTCCAGTTCGTAGCAAACTTGACCAAATCGGAGCTTCACACAGCGAACACCTCACAGAGCAAGACATGTATTACAATGCACCCCACCGTGATTTTGGAGAGACTGATGAGGCACTTCGGCTCCGAACAACATCAAATGGGGTAACCCTCACATACAAAGGAAAAAGAGAGATCATTTGTGGATCCAAAGTTCGAAAGGAATACAATCTATCTGTTGAAGCAAAAGAAACAGCACATGAAATTTTCACTCATCTCGGCTTTATTCCTGTTGCAGAAGTCAATAAAGAGCGCGATTATTATGTTTTTGAAGACTTTTCAATTGCTCTCGATGATGTCAGCGGGCTTGGAACTTTTGTAGAGATTGAACTTGTTTGTGAGGAAGAAAAAGATGCAAAAGAAGCCGTAAATCGAATTGCATCCCTTGCAGAAAAGATTGGAGTAACAGGAGAGAGCATATCAGACTCATACCTTGAACTCATATTGCATAAGAGAGAGGTAGATACACCCTAACGATGAAAAAAGGATTAAAAGAAGTCAACTACTCCATAATATGTTGAACCCTGCTTCACAACACCAATACCAAAGCTATCAAGCCGGTCATTTATCAGGGTTGCATGATGGCTAGGGCTTGAGATCCACTCAAGCAACATGACTGTTGCAACCGACTCAGGATCTGTTCCATCAACAAATCCAGAATATCCAGAACCAACGACTTTTCCCTCATAAATTTTTACAATATTCTCAGCAACCCCTTCATGAACAACACCCCATTTTCCCATTTTTTCTCTTGGGAATCCAAGAGCTTGAGCTCTGTCCATAGGACTCAGTCCCTCTGGAGTGTAATGACTAAAATAATTACGGGTTGCCATATCAGTTGCATGCATCTTTGCAAGATAGGAAAGTTCCACAGTATGAGTAAGTGGGGGGGAACCTACATAACTTCGATAGATATTTGTTTTTTCAGCAATGTATGCCTCAACCATCTGGTTAAATGCAGCCTGATCAATCGGAACAAAAGGATCAATAGTGATTGGAATTTGTGAAGACAGGCTATTATTTTCGCGATGTACGTCTCCTGTTCGGTGCTGATAATCTACAATGGCACCAAGATAGTACGTTCCTGGGACAATTGAGTCTGGAATCATGGAAAGGCTTGTTGTCGTCTGATTCATGCGTTCATATCCCTTCGAGTAATGATCGCTCCAAAGCAACTGATCACTTGATGTTATCTCTGGATCTTTGGACAGATAAAACGTGACTGAAAAACCATTTGAAAGGCCTCCAGTATTTTCTAATGTATAGAGGATTTCAAGAGGTGTTTTAAGAGAGTAATTTCCAATCGGATATGATATCGAAGTCACTGCTAGATCTGGCTTTAAACCCGTATTTTTGGGCCGGGTACTTCGTGAGATACTCGTGGTATGAGATGAAAGAGTGCTATCATGCACAACAAAAATGCCAGAGATATACGAGCGAACAATCACACCTATATAATATTCACGCTCTGTAAGTCCATAAGGAATAGAAAATCGATAGGGAAGAAGACTTTCAAACCCAGATGGATGAAGAGCTGCTGTTTTTCGCTGTACCCAGATATCATCTTCATTTATCTCGCGATCTGGTGAGAGATAAAAATCAATTTGAACATAGTACGCAGGAGTTGGCCCGGTATTTATGATAGACACTTCACCAGATATCACACTTCCCTCCACTGCAGAGTGTGGAGTGGTGAATGTGTCAACTCTCATGCCAAGGTACTCGGTTCGAGGGGGAGATGTTGTATTCTCAGAGAGCAAAAGGTCTGGAACACCGATATTTGCTGGATCATTAAATACAGGAGTTCCGATGCTGTTACCAGCCGCTGATACAAAAGAGCATAAAACTAGGACAGCTATGAATATGATAGCAGAATAATGGAAATAATAGTGAGGCCAGCGTCTAAAATAACTTGAATATGATATCATGGCTACTATGTTTTAGATAAAAGATAATATTCTTTCTCAATTTTTGCGGTGTTGCATAATGACATCATCATCCACATAAAAAAAGTATCAAAGAGCACCTGCACTTTCATTCTTTTTTGATTACTGCATATAGCATTGGTACGATATAGCATCAGTTTTTTGAGAATAAGCCAGATCATTGAATATTTCTAAATGTAAATAAAAGAAAAGAAGGAAAACAAAAAATTTCAAAAATTAGAGATTAGATATTCAATCAGGGAACTGTGAATAGCAGGAAAATAATAACATAATAACACCTGCTCACTGTGGAGTAACCCCCCCGAGTCCTCTTACCTGATATACATAACACAAATTTCCCTGACATCTTCTCTATTTTAAAATGGACTTATATAACGGTTCGGAAGTAGATCGTGATTTTGCGCAAAATATCACCTCTAAATAAAGAAGAGAAAAAAAGGGAAAAATAGCCGGATAGAAAGCATAAGGTTACAGGCCAGAATTGGCCAAATTAACAGGAAAAATGAAAACATAAGATTTTTCTTAAAAAAAATATTTATAAACATTCTCCATGACCCATTCAAAAGCGCAATTGATCCAAGTTCAGGAAAAATCGGAGAACATCACTCACCGCGAAAAGAAAATATGCAGAAGAGAAATGAGAAAAAATAAAAAGTTTAGATATATGGATTGTTCAGGGTCTTTCCAATACCATATCCTGCACGCTGTTCAATGTACTTCTGGTTGCCACTGATCTTCTGGTTTGCAAGCTTTTCAACAAGTGCGAGGCCTGGCTGGACGGATCCAATATCTTGAACCTCAAAGACACCTGCTTTTGCTGCCTGTCCCCAGATAGTCTCTCCCTTTGCAGTTCGAACAAACACAGTACTCCATCCATCTGGACTGCCGACTGAACCTGTTGAGACATCAGCAAGGTTTGCAACATAATCTAGACAGACATGGCAGCCTGGTTGTTCATACTTGTGGGTCTCTTTCAGAGGGATCTGAGTGACTGCACCACGGTTTGTGTATGCCCAGAACTTACCTTTCCCAATATCAACCTTTGCAAGGGATTGCATGGGGACGTTACAGTGATCCTCAACAATGGCTTTCATACCATCATAGGGGAAGTTTTCCATACAGAAAATACCAATTGCAAGTGCAATCTTATCTGGAACGCTACGAACACCGATTGGGTATAATTGTGCTTTACGAAGTGCCTGCATCTGGCATGGAGTACCTACGATACCAATCTTGTCAAGACCATAGCTGCGGGTTGCCTCTTTGATCATAGCCATGTTTGGACAGATATTGTACTTCGTACCACGGGCTGCAAGCAGCTCGTCAACAGTAGTTGCGATTGTTGGCTCAGGTTGCCAGGGTTTTTCTCCTGGACCTGCAACGATTGCACCATCAATAATGCCTGCTTCTAATGCATACGCAAACATTGCGGTGACAATGCCGCCATCCTGAGCGCCATTTCGGATATTTGCATCTGCTGCACGTGCAGCACAGACTGCTTTATAGTTACCAAGAACCATTATTACCGCCTCCTTATGGGTTCATAGCACCATCAATGGCACCAAGAATAGTCTCAAATTGAGCGGTCAGCTCAAGGCTGATGAAACTGCGTGGGCAGGCAGTGTAGCATGCTCCACACTTAATGCACATATCACGCTCAATATTTGGCTTGCCAGACTGCATGGTGATAGCACGAACTGGACAGGATGCACAGCACGTTCCGCATCCCATACACAGACCATGGTTGATGATTTTTGTCATCAGATCACAGCCACAGGCTTCAGTTCCAAGAGTTGGAAGCTTCATCAGCGGCTCAAGGTACTTTGTTGCAAGGGCCTTTTGGTCGTCATTGCCCTTAAGCAGCAGGTATGCCATCACACAGACATTTCGAATTGCCTCTGGAGTTGGAGCACATCCAGGGAGATAGACATCAACATTGATTAAATCTCCAATTGGCACAAAGGCCTCATGTCCTGGCTGATTCCACTGGCCACCACGGCAGAAGCGCGTAATGTTTCCATATGATGCGCAGCCACCAAGTGCAACTACAATCGTTGCATTTTCACGTGTTTTTCTGATATCCTCAATTGAGTGATGATCGTTAATACAGACTGAACCCTCAACAAGTGCGACATCCATTTTAGGAATGTCTCTCACATCTGCAAGGGTCAGACAGTAGACAAGGTCTGCGTAGTTGTCAAGAAGCGTGAATAATCCCTCAAAGGTATCAGCGATGGATACCACGCATCCAGAACAGCCACTCATGTGTACATGTCCGATAGTTATCTTGTCTGCCACAAGTTTCTCCTCCGTTTTTGTTTTGTTCTCGCTATTCTCAACTTTTGTTGGATTTACAGGAGTTTTTGATTCCTGTGATGAACCAAACACCTTAGATAGACGCTCTCCAAGTCCCATGATTAACCCCAAGCAATTCAAATAATGTTGAAATTGCCTTTGGTATCGCAGCTTCTACTTCATCAGTAAGCCCGATCTCAAAATCTGGCTTTGTTACACGCTTTGGTTGACATCCGATGATCGTGATATCAATTGTTGATTTTAATCGGTGAAGTGGCTCGGTTAGATCCCAAGAATGCACATCTCGGTACGCTCCAGGAGGAAGATCATTCACATCTAACAGAGCAAGTTGACCAGGTGTTCCGCCAAAGTCAGCAATATCTATAATAATTATTCTTTTGACGGAAACTTCATCAGAATCTCCAATGAGGTTAAAAAGGAAATGTGGGGCCCCGAGTCCAGCATCAATGATCTTGACACCTGCAGGAATGGAATCTGAGAATTTCTCTTTTATCTCTTCCACAACGGCAGGTCCAAAACCATCATCAGCGTACAAGGGATTTCCACACCCACATACCACAATCTCTTCGAACAACATGATCTATGAAGCGTATACTTACTGGATGAGTTTGCTAGCTACGAGTGATTTTTTCTCATCAACGATGATCATATGGGTTGCGCATGAAACACATGGATCATACGCTCGCATGATGACCTCTGCAAGCTGCCATGGAGCCCCTTCCATTGCAATGCTGCAAGTTGGGAAGTTCCATGTGGTTGGCACAAGAAGTGTGTACTCAGTAACACGACCATCTTTGACGCGGGCAAGGTGAACATCGGTTCCACGGGGTGCTTCATTTGCATTCCATCCGAGAACTTCTCCATTACCTTGTGGGATCTGGCCTGCTGGTGGCATGACCGCTCCTTTACAGTCAAGAGCATCGATTGCATTGATCATGGCGTACAGACAGTCTGGATATTCCATCTGTCGTGCGATCTGCAGACCCATTGCACCTTTGCGGTCATAGTTTTTGTACTTGGCAAGTCGTGCACGTGGGCCGACTTCGACAGCATTTCCATCATACAGTGGTACAGACTGACAGGCATCCATTGCAGGGAAGACTTTAGTTCCAGCAGGTGTTGTGCCACCGATTGGATAGTTTGGATCTGCGTCTGTGATCTCAAGTTCCTGATTCGTATACCAATGATATGGAGAAACATCGGTCCAGCGATTTGGATCCCAGGTTGGGTCAAAATCTAAACTGGATGCACAGAAAATAGGATCAACTGCCATGTACCCTTGGTTGTGATAGCCTAAGTCCTTGGGCATCTCAACCTCGGTAGTGCCAACGGTAACGGTTTCACGGTTCTCAAAGTTTTTAAAAACTGAGGTCATGAAATTCATTTGATCAATTGCAAGTGGAAGGGCTTCCTTTGCAAGATCGTACATCTTTTGTTTTGCCTGCTCGGTAACGTTTTTGTACATACCACCGACACGGGGGTTGCTTGGATGTACAGCTTCTCCACCACCAATCTCACCAATCGTCTGGCCAATTTCACGCAGTCTTTGAATACGCTTTGCAACGGTTCTGACTGGTTCTTCTGGAGTGAATGGATTGATCTTCGTATCAGTACCAGGAATGTACATGTCTGGTAATGACAGGATGTTGTGCAATGCAAACGAGTGTAATTTGTTTGAACACTGAATGATTAAACGAAGAAGATACGCATCCTGTGTGATCTCACACTCAATTGCACCTTCCATTGCTCCAACTCCTGCAAGGGTGTGAGCAATTGGACAGATACCACAGACGCGGGATGAAATCTTTGGTGCCTGGTCCATTGTCTTTCCGACGGCGAGCTTCTCGATACCACGTACCGGGACAAGACTCAACCAGTCACCACGAGTGATGATTCCATTATCGTCTGTTTGCATAACGATTTTAGAATGACCCTCATGCCGGGTTGTTGGGCTAATCTCTACTACTTTTGCCAATATTATCGCCTCTGATATATTGTGTTGTTCGAAGTACTGTGCTACATTCATGCATTACATGTTCTTACCCAGAAGAAAGATGACGCCATATAAATAGAACGAAAATCAATCAAAGTATACTAAATACCTTTCTCCGCGCTATTCAGAGCATCAATCCTTTCATGTCTCCAAGTCTGACATGAGCCTAATGCAGGTAAATCTAAAGAGTTCTGACTATCCACAAGGAATATTCCTCAATAGACTGTGCATAATCTGGTGAATATGCAACGTTTACATCTTTACTTCGTTACTTCTCCTAATAAGTATTCGCATTTTAAACATTTTTCACGCCGTTAGAAAGGCATACTCAATCCCCTGATTTTTATTATTTTTAAAAAAATCCAGTAGGAGAATGAATAAAGAAGAAAGGTGAAGTTGTTAATTTTTATGTAGAGAATTTTATTTTACTTCAATACTTATTTTTAAATTTCTTGATTTTTTAAGATGAAGAGAGTACCATCAAAAACTGATCAAAAGATAACCAGTTTTTACAATCTACAATGTATCACTGACCAATTTCCATGAACTCAGTCAAAAATGATAATTATTTACATCCTTACGAAAAAAACCATTGGGGATCATAATTTATATATCATATAATTAATGAATTTCATATATGAATATACAGTATGAAACATATCTGATGATTTACTTTGGGACACAGGCTAATGAAAGTAATCTTATTATAATAAATAGAGATAAAGGTATAACCTGCTGACATACTTACACAATCAGATGCGTAGTCGTAAAAACGTACAATGAAGTGAAGTCATATAGCATTACAGCGACCACAAAAAAAACCATACCTGCTGTGAATAATTTGTATATGAAGATAAAAATGGATAGGGAATTTTCCAGAAGAAAAAATATTTCAAAGCTTTATTCTTTGTTTGTATACTTTTCTGGTCGCGGTAGTAATAAATAACTAAACCAAATTGAAAGGAATAGAGAACAACATAGGACTTTGGTTTCATGAGTGTGTTAAAAGAAAAAATTGATGGAGTTATAGATCAGATAGCGAATGTATTAGGAACTCAAACATGTGCACTTATCTCGCGTGATGGAGTCCTTTTGGGGAAAAAAACAGTTTCTGATTTTAATGAAGCGTGGTTTGCTGCAATGTGTGCAACAATTCTTGCTTCTGCAGAGTCCGTTGCAGGTATTATGAAGGCCGAAGCGCCAGATCATGTTACCATTCAGACATCTGATGGAAGCATAATACTCATTAGAGCGGGGGAAAAGTTGCTTATTGCAGCATATGTAGATAAGTCAGCAAAAAACGAAGAAACATATGAAGCCTTATATGCAATTGCTGAAGAAATCACTGAAAACTTTTAATGACACATGTGTTCACTGCTGATTCATGCCTACATACCATTATGGAACCCATGGCTACGATATCAAAACAACTGATTCAGTTGCTTGAAAGTGCATCTGAGACATACCAAATCAGATATCAGCCTGAAATCCGGTTTTGTATAACTATGAATGCAGCTCAACCCCAAACTCCTCACTAATTTTCCGCTCCACTGA
>JAITWW010000010.1 GCA_031285085.1 Candidatus Methanofilum arcanum | reverse complement strand
TGGCGAGTTTGTGAAAATATTCTACCTGTACGGTTGGAAAGCTTTCAAAAATGAATTCCATGGCAAATAAAAGTGAAAGATGACAAAGCCGCACCGTCCCACACTGTCAGTCTTTCTTTTTTATTTGCCAGGGAATTCATTTTTGAAAGCTTTCCAACTATGGAAAGTACTGCTATAATAAAACATTTACATATAGATGAGGAGCGCAGGATGAAACTGTTTGCCTTGTCTGTCTTATTGGTTGGAAGAGTGGTTGATAAAACTCAATTAGATCTATACTTTGGGAGGAGGTCAAACTTATGAAAAATGTGTTACTGGAATATGCAGAGGAACGCGGCATAAAACGGGGCCGAGAAGAAGGCATGATCGAAGGCATGGCAATAGGCATGGCTGAAGGTCTGGCCGAAAGCAGGGCCGAAATTGCTCGTAAACTACTCAAACAGAACAGGCTGATTGAAGAAATTATTGAGATCACAGACTTGACCCGTGAAGAAATCGAGGCTCTGAAAGAGAAAGACTGACAGTGTGGGACGGTGCGGCTTTGTCATCTTTCACTTTTATTTGCCATGGAATTCATTTTTGAAAGCTTTCCAACCGTACAGGTAGCAATTTTTGTTCCAATAACCTCTTTTTCACACAATGCTGCAAAAACTCTCTCTGGATACTGACCATTCACAATAGTTATGGGCACTGAAAGGGAATGGGCATATGGCAGGAAAAATGCATCCAGATCATCAGTTCTAGATCTCATGGCAGATGTGATATGGCTTGCTTCTTTTCCATCTATGCGAATCCGATCTATTGATTTGAGTATGAGCAAAGGAAGAGAAAGGCGATGTGCGAAAAAAAGACTGATAGAGTCTGAGGTTACATCCCAGGAATGAGGAAGAGCACCTGGGAATGAATCTACCTCATGAAGGTACTGATATGGCAGAAGAACTCGCTGATCGCTTGGGATCATAAGAGAGTGTGAATCTGGCTGCTCCACTGGAACTCCATACTCTGATATGTATCTTCCATACTTCTCCATGGCAAAAACTGCCATCCAGTGCGCAGTATCATCAGGGAGATTCTTTGCTCGTACTCTATCTGCCCATGCTCCTCCCCCTGCAATGATTAGGCACGGGCGTTTTGACTCTTTCACTGCGGTGATAATCGATGGCACATGGGGATATAAACTCCCACCTATTTTTATCACCACAGGATGCATAAAAAATCTCTATGGAATCGGTATTACATACTGATTCTACTTGACAACTACATAACAGCGTAACGCTGTCTGTCTTTTAACTCTTGTTGTTTTCCTGCATTCCATCCTGTGACATCCTGCAAATATCCAGTTACCCTGCTGATCTGCACGACATCGTGTGATCCACATATCGGACAGACCGCTTCTCCACATAGAGGACAGTACTCAATCTGTGCTGAGATATCATGAGAGCACTCTGCATGATCAAGAGGACACATCACCTGAAGATGTTCATCTCCACAGACAGGGCATATGGGATCATCTACTATGAGATGACAGGTATAACATTTATATCTGCGTTCATCGACGGGAACCTCCTCTGGGCTTTTATATTTGTGTGCAATATCCAGCTGTTCAGCACTCCAATTCATAGTAACAGCTTTGGTGTTTGGTCATAAAAAGAAAACGTTCGTATATATACAAACGAGTTATACACACGATGGTGCACAGTTGTATCACATTCTTCTTTGGTTTATCTGATACTGCTTCAGCTGACTCATAGGGTTCATCATCTGTATTTCTACATCAGATCATGTAGTGGCATCATCAGCAGCTCGCCAGGCACGGCGAGAGCGCGCTTACCGTGGGGCCCTCCTCCTCCGTCGGATGGCCCGAGAGGTATAAAACATCCGCTCTTGAGAGTAACCATGGGATCTCAAATATGCACATGGATAACCAGGGGATATAAAATACGCAAAAGAATAACCATGCGACGGGTATGCAAGAAAAGCGAGCATATCCCGAGTGCTTTTACTCAATTTTTTGGGTCTTTCCTCGGTTAGTTGATACTATTCGATATCTCCAAGAAACATCCTTTATTTTTTTGTATTATATCATAAATATGAGCTGTATGTCAATTAACATTGGAGAAAACTTTTCAATTCATTAATTTGCAGTTCCTAACACAGCAAGCAGGAAAGAAAGTATATGAATCTGGAATTGAGAGATTGTCACTAAAAAAGATGTACTCCCTTCCTGCTTTGATCTTTTGGATGCTGTACGTAAGATCTAGATATCCATATCGATACTGAGAATACAAACGCTCAGCAAGCGAACAGACATCATATGTTACGATCCATTTGTGACGACATTGAGAGACACTTTTGGCTAAAATCTCATGTCCTTGTTCTTCTAAAAAGTCACTATAAAGACATTTTCCTTTTTTGATATATGGGGGATCGAGGTTGATGAAGATATTTCCTGGTTTCTCGTTTTCAAGACCTTGTAAAAGATCTCTTGCGTCCATGTTGTATACTACTATGTTTTCCTTGTATTTTGCAATAGAACATATTTTCTTAGTCAGGTTTCTTTTATGAAAGCGGGCATCCATCTTGTGTGAACCAGTCTGGTTCACTCCTCCAATTAAACCTCCCCTTATAATTCCTGAAACATTAGTTCTATTTAAGAAAAATGTCGCGAACCCCAAAGCCAAAATATCATCAGTATTTCCTTCAGAATATATTTTCCTTTGTCGATTCCATTCATCTGGAGTAATATCTATATTTTCTATTTTTTCGCAAAATGCATCAGTATACTCTAGTATAGATTTCCAAAATGAGTATACAGCAGGGTCTAAATCATTGATTATGATCCGTTCTACATCGCCACTGAGAAGGAGTTTAATAGCAAGTCCTGCTCCTCCCGCAAAGGGTTCAACATATGTTGTTTTGGTAGATAGTCCATTGAACTCAAGTAGCTTCTTAACATAGTCGTACAACTTCGTTTTTCCACCTGGATATCTCAGTGGGGACAGAGTAACTGGCATGCTTTTCACCTTTGCATTTTGTTACTTGGCATAATCATGCTGTTAACTCTCACCAAGGCTTTCGAGCTCGTGTGGGTTAATACCACATGGCCCAGCTACTCTCTGAAACAGTTTTGCAAACTCATTGTAAAATCTATCCACTTCATTTTTATTTTTCTCGTCTTTTAACCACCATGTAAAGACATCTTTAAAAAAGCTCTTATTCTTGTTGAAAATTCCTTTCAACTCTCCTCTCTCGTTTCCAACTTCATCAACTTCAGATTTGATGGAAAGATATGATCGTTTTGTCGTGTTATTGTTTACAATAAATGGATCTTCCCAAAAATTACTATTAGGTTCTTCATATAATTTTGTAGCATACTTCCAAAGAAATCTTTCAGGGGAGTCCTTTTCAAAAAAAGTAAGAATATTTGCATTCTTACTTCGGTCAATTTTTTCTCTTCTTCGTATATTGTCGTTGTTCTCCAGGCCATTGACATCTCCATCTAATACACATATACCATTCATAACATAGCGATTTCCCTTACTCTTACATATGAAAAGCTCAATGAGTGGATCTACTCCCAGGTTTACCGTGACAAGGTAAAGTAGATCAGAAATATGGCGAAAATCTTCTTTTTCTCTTTTATAATGATCAAATAACATTTCTAATAAAAATCGCGCTTCTTCATCTTCAGTAAATATTGGTATGTATGCATTCGCGTATGTCTCATCTCTTGTCTTATCAAATAAATGCATCCGTATTCTAAAAATATCTGGATTGAGCATAGAATTGACACGATCCCCATTATCCCTCAGATAAATCACAGTACAGTTCTTTTTTCTAAGTGCAGACTCCAATAATGACAAACTATGTGTTGTGAAAATAATCTGAATGTTGTACTTTTTCGAGTACTCTAAGAAATATTGTAGTATTTTTGACTGATAGGAAGGATGAAATGTGGCATCTAACTCATCAATGAGTAAAATACTTCCGAACATCTCTTTTTCAAGGTTGAGTTTATCGTATGACTCCCTATACACCTCATAATAATATTTGAGTGATACAAGTGAGTTGAGAAGTATCAATAAGCTCTCTTCTCCCGCAGAAATTGTATTTGAATCAACTCCTGGGATGCTGTTTTTTTCCTCATCAGGTGTAAAATCGTGTCGTTTTTTAATGGATCCCATGTTCTGTGGGCTTGATGATGCAATACGTATATGTGTAAATTTATAATACAGATCATTAATTTCCTTTTGGTATGTTTCAGGAAGATTTGCCACGATATCTTTAATGGCTTCATCATCTTGGAATTCTCCAAAGGGGTACAATCGCGATAAACCTAGATAAATAACAGGGCAAAATGGCAATTTTTCTTCCTGTTTATTACCATAAGGGGGTTTAATGCTGTGTCTACTACTCTTTTTGTTTACATGGGTATGGGGTCTAAACTTTAATTCAACGCCATTTGTATATCTAATCACGTACAGAGACCCTTTATGTCCTGGAGCAGGATTATTATATCGTTTATCTCCTCTTGCTAATTTTTCTATTTTTGGATTTATTGAATTATTTGTGCTATTTATTGGATCCAATCCCTTTTTTCCATCGTCATCGTTTTTGATCCATTCACATCTACTCGTAACTTTTTGAAATGCATTGCTTATTATATGCAGCAAAGATGTTTTGCAGGTGCCATTAACACCGGATATGACTGTTACTCTCTTATCGAAAGATAAATCTAGATCTTTCAATTTTTTGTAGTATTCAAAATGGATTGATTCTATCATAATTAGCTGAATACTCTGTGTTAGGAACCATTCAGAAATAATTTGTTGTTTCTTAACGGTTCCTGACTCATAGGGCTCATCATCTGTGTCTACATCAGATCATGCAAGTGGCATCATCAACAGTATCCAATCAACGTCTTCTGAATGGGGCATACACCTGTGCAGCTGCTTTTGGATCCGAAGCCTCATAAATACTGCGCCCAACAATCATCCCATCAACGAGATCTGCGATCTGTGCTGCATCACCGCCCTGTGTTCCAATACCTGGTGAGTATATCAGAGCATCTTGAACAATGGCACGAAGAACCTCTACCCGCTCTGGACGTGTTGCAGGGGCGATGATACCATCTGCACCAGCGTGTATTGCCAGCTTTGCCATCTGTTCTGCAACACCACCATGATAGAATGTGGGTGCCCCAGGATGACTCATCTCACAGACAACAAAACAGGTACCTCCCGCATCATGTGCAACCTCAGTGCATGCCACAATGGCATCTTCTCCTGGGAACCCATGGCAGATAATGCTTGAAAACCCTGCATGAAACACCTGTTCAGCAATAAGGCGGTTTGTATTTGGGATATCTGCGACTTTAAAGTCTGCAATAAGTGGGAGCTCTGATATATCAAAAAGCAGTTTTGCAATCCCAAGCCCTTCTGCCAAAACAAGGGGATATCCAAGTTTAATGGCATCGATACTGTCAGATGTTTCCTCGACAATCGTGCTTGCAGAGATACGATCTCTCACATCAAGAGCTAAAATAAGATCAGGCATCCATTCTCCTTTTTTTAGCTACATCATTATTTTCTTCGTGCTCTTTTCTTTTTTCTGTCTTCAATGTGTTTGCTCTCTCAAGGGTTGCAGCAATGAGAATAGGAAATGTAATGGTTGCATCCCCATAGACGGTTATTGTTTCTGCTCCTTCATCGACCTTTCCCCATGAACGAGCTTCATCAAGTGTTGCTCCTGATAGTCCACCAAGATCTGGTCGGTCTCCGGTCAGCTGGATGGCATGGGTAAATCCATGCTCTGTCATAAGCATACTCTGCATAATAAAGTTCTTTGGGACACCCCCACCGATGAACAGAGCACCGGCAGTGCTTGCACCATATGCAAGATCAAGAATTGTTGTCATATCTGAAAAGGCATCGATGATGACCTTTCGTCCTTGGGAAAAAAGCCAAAACTGGAGTCCTATCATTGAGTCTTGGATGGCAGGAGAGAATACTGGAATTTTTTGCTTGTACGCGGTTGCAAGAATTCCAGAATCCAAATGTGAGCCGATATGCGCCAGAAGCTCTTGAATTGAGTATGGTCCGTTACTTGGTAGTGCTTCAAAAATCTCCTGCATTTTTTCTTCAAAACAGCAAAATGCATCATTTGGGAGATAGATATCATAGATTCGGTTGATCTCTTCTTCACGAAGCTGGTTATCATTGCATTTTTCAGTTCCATGATAATGATGGCAGCCAATTGCTTCGATGATATCATGGGTCAGATTTGCACCGGTTGATACAAGCACATCTACATGTCCTGCATTGATGAGATCTGAGACTAAGCCACCCATTCCTGCTGGAACCATTGCTCCCGCAAGACCTAAAAATTTGGTCATATCTGGGCTTGTTATCATTTTTTCGTAGATATCTACTGCTTTTGCAAGGGCTCCACCATTATATGCCCCTGCACCATCCATCACTGAGACAAGCTCACCAACTGTCATATGTGCAGATACATGTGCTTGATACACAGGAACTGCATGTTGTTCATTGTGGTGATTCATGATTTATGTGGATCTTGTGGGGGTTTTGTTGCAGAAAGTGTAGTGCCAAACTTTCCGATATGTGTTGCTGGAAGCTCAGTTACAAGAACTGTTACGTCTTTCGGTTCTACCCCTATCTCTGTGCAGATGACACTTGAGATTCCTTCAATAGCACGCTTGATCTGTTCTTTACTTCGTCCTTCTCGAAGAGTAAGTTGTACAACAGGCATGATAATTACTTGGTGATAAAAGAAGAAAAATTGTTTGGAAAAAAATGTAGTAAAAACCTTCTGGGTATGCTCTCGTTGGTCGCATACCCGCCACACGGTTGATTCATCTACTCCGGTACCTTTTCTACGAGATTGTCTGGTGAATCTATTTACTCGGAGAATTTGCTCTTTTTTCGTCGAATTTCTGTTTTACTCGTGATTTCGCACATTCACTTCTAAAAACCTTTTTTTCACCTGGAGTGAATTTGGATCTGTGGATGTTGTCCTTCGATAGTTCGCTTCGCCAGAACTTGGTTGAGGGCCATACACGATATAATCAGCTGATGTTTTACTTATATAATTAGCCCTTCCTGAACTCGATTGAGTGTCGTACACAATATGTTTTGCTGATTTCGTTTGTTGTTTCATTCATTCACTTCGTGCTTCCATCCATCAAATGTTCTGCTGTCAACCATTTTTAGACCAGTTTGGTCTTCAACTTCATATATTGTTCCTTCGCTGAGATAACAATAACTACCCCCATTAACCGATTCAAGCAAAGCTTTTTTAATTTCGTAATGATTTTGCTTGTTTGAAATTACCCCTAACAGTAGAATGGGTTAAAAGGAGCATCGAATTTCAGCTCATCATGTATGTCATCATATATCCTTTTAATTACCGCACACAGCGTATAGTTATGGATATGGACAAAATGGTTCGTGAGAGGGCTGCTCTTGCCGTTTCTACGGTACTGCGCACAGCTGGATGGCATGTGTATTCTTCAGAGTACCCACTTGATCTGACCGCAGTGAAAGGGAATCAGGCAATAGTCATTGTCTGTACATCTGATCCTGAAGAGATTGCACGTTTTCGTGCAACAAACTATATGGTTCATGATAGAGGTGTCGATGTAGTTGGCATTCGTTTGCTTGTTACATTTGATGCCACTCAGGTAGCTCCTGGATGTGTTGTTTGGTATCGTGATGAATTCATAAGATACACTGGGCAGGCGGCATATGCAAAAGTACTAGGAAAAAGGCTTGTTTTGCCGTTTCAGTCTGAACCAACTCAGGAAGTGGAACAAGGTGAAATGAATCGCAGTTCTGTGCAGAATGTCTCAATAGATTCTCCCTGTTTTGAGTCGGAGGAGAGTTCAGTGCAGGCAGATGAGATTAGTGTGCCTCATCTTCCGATCCAGATAACACGTGGTGAGGCTGAGGAACGTGCTGGAATTGCAGGGATGGTGACACTTCATTTTGTGCCGGTCTGGGCATATACATTTGAATGTACGGGAGAGGAGAAGGTTTTTGATACTGTTGTTTCTTTTGATCAGAGAGGTAATGGTGGAATAAATGCGCTGAATAGAAAAAAAGTTTTATTTGAGCCAACTATGATCACAAGAAAGCCAGTCCCACGAGATACGAAAATTCTTTCAGCTCGCATAAAAGAAGATGAAGCGATAGAGATAGTGACTTCAGAGGTAGTTGAGTTACTTTCTCAAACCGTACAAAATCGGACGGTTTCTGGACAGGCGATCTCATATGAAGACAAGCATGTTTCTCCACGTCGTGATCAGGTACGGGTTAGCGTATCAGAGATCTATCTACCAGTGTGGGTTGTAAAAGGAAGTCGCACTGTGGAGATAGATGCATATACATCTCGGTTTCATGGGGAGGCTGATGATGGTGCTGAGTTTAT
>JAITWW010000082.1 GCA_031285085.1 Candidatus Methanofilum arcanum | reverse complement strand
CAGTACTCCCCTCTCCGGGCTCACACCAAAAACCACATATTACTTCCAAGCCTGTACCAAAACTGCTACAGATGATGTCTGTAGTGGAATTTCATCATTTTATACGGTTGGTTAGCAGTAATCAATTAAGAGCTCTGATGATCATAGGTACACATCTCCTCTCTTTTCTGTGAAATTACTCTCCTAAGCATCGTGTACCTTTTGTAACATGATTATCAAATGAACCATTTTTATCTGCTACTCCTTCTGAGACTGTCCAGTGAGAACATTTCATATAAAATCTTTCTCTTTTAAACGATGATTCGCTCTTCTTTTCCATTTCTCTTTTTTTATAAATCTTTCCAAAAGTAAAATATTGTGCACATCCCATTTCTTTGGTATGGTCTCCACCCTCCCACCTGGAAGTTTTTTCCCGGTTTCGCTTAGTAATCTGCTTGAAGTTCTTGCATCTTCAGCTGTTGAGAATCGAGTGAATGAATTGATTCATTACTCTGTTCCTGAGAAATGTCTCTATACTGCGCTGCAACTGTTTCAACTTCTTAGTCTTCGTGATTTTCGTCAGCAGTCATATCGCAAATGTTGTGCGTCTCTCAGCCAAGAAGACTGCCTTGTTCTTGGGTTTGTTGAAGTTTGTCCCGGTGTGTTTTTGACTCCTTGTCATAGTACACTCCACGATTTTGCACTGAATCGTTTGGGCCTCGAAGGTCTGAAAGAGATGATGGCTACTATAGGTGAAATTGCCTGCAAGAACATTTGAAATGCTTGTGCTATGATAGATTCTCCTCCTCTTGAGGCGTCGAGGTATGATTGGTATGCTCAGTATAACCCTCACTATGGATGCAGAATGTATAAATTCCATATCTTTCACCTTGAAGAGTTCCCTGTGCATTTCACCTTTTCACCAGGAGCAGCACATGACTCTCCATTTTCAATACCCCTTGCACAGAAGGTTTCAAGGATGAAACCAAGTCTAAAGAAAATTCTCATGGATGCAGGATATGATTCGTTTCTCAATCATGCAGAGATGTTTGGTATGTTTTGGGTAGCACCTCTCATTGAATGGTGGGAAAATGCAGTGTGTTCACCAGATGGAACAGAATGGAGAATAAATGCACGTGTGAATAGATTATGGAAAGAAAGAGCAAGTTGTCCAACGTAGATAGATTCATTGGACCGTCTCTCCTCCCTCCAAGCAAACGAACCACTACCTTTAACTGGAAAAAGAGCGAAACTGTAAAGACCCTTTGGGTACTCCCGTAGTGTAGCGGTCAATCATATCGGATTTTGGTTCCGATGACGACGGTTCGAGTCCGTCCGGGAGTATTTTCAACTTTTTTGTATCTCAAAAATATGTTACTCAACTTCTTCTTTCATACCGAACAGCTTAATCACTTCAAGAGCAAATGAAAAGCATGAAGGTCACAGCCCTATCAGGAAGTCCGCTGAAACGGGGAAACGTTGCACGTCTCATCGAGATGTTGCTCAAGGAAATCGGTGCATCTGGAAAATATGAAATCATACCAAGCATGTACATGGTTCCATGCCAGGAATGTGAAGCCTGCATAAAAACAGGATCATGTATCATCAAATCAGATAAATGGAGCACTATTGCAAAAAGCATGCTAAAAAGTGACCTTATTATCATTGGATCACCAGTCTATTTCTATGGCATATCTGGTCCACTCAAAACCTTCCTTGACAGAACATACTGCCTCTGGCATAAACGTCGCTTAAAAGGGAAAAAAGTCATTTTATGTACGGTAAACTCCCGTGGAACAGACGAAGCCTTAGACAGCCTTCGCCTCTGGGCTCAAATCCACGAGATGAAAATTATTGCAGCAATATCTGTCGAAAACATAAAATCAAAAAATATCGAAAAAGATAAAAATACTCAACAAGAAATAAAAAAGGTAAAGAAACTATTCAAATAGTACAATCACATCAGCCCGTTTTTATGCACAATCTCCCATAGATACAATGATGCAACACTTCCGTATGGAAAATATCGCATTCGATACTCCATAAACTGCTCTTTTGAAAGAACATCCAATTGATAGAGCTTCATCATTCCTTTTCTAATTCCAAGATCTGAAAAACTTACCACATCTGGACGACATAAAGAAAAAATAAGCATCATCTCAGCAGTCCATGGTCCAATCCCTGGCAGCTTGCATAATGTGCGAATAATGTCATCATCATGCAGCAAAGAAAGACGACTTAAATCAAGCGTATTACTACATATTGCATGAGCAAGCCCAAACACATAATGTACCTTTCTCCCAGACATTCCACATTGAACGATCTCTTCAAAAGAAAGAGACAGTACCGCATCAGGAGTGATGACACCACATCGTGCAGAAAACCGACCCCATACCGTTGCAGCTGCCTTTGTTGATATCTGCTGGCTGATAATCGATCGAAGAAGTGCAGTAAACAGATCAGGCTCTACTTCTCGTGAAATATACCCAAGCACAGCTATAGCTTCTCCAAGAACAGCATCCTGCGCCATCAGATGTGAGATCTCTCTCTCTCCATATACAAAATACTGCATATCCTTGACTTCCTTCAAAAAGCGCTACTTTTCAGATTCAAGTGCAAGAAGCTTCTCTTTAATATCAACTCCTCCACGAAAGCCAACAAGATCTCCCTTCGCTCCAATAACTCGATGACATGGAATAATGAGTGCAATTGGATTTCGATTACATGCCATTCCAACAGCTCGAGAAGCGGTTGGCCTTCCGATAGATGCGGCAATCTCTCCATACCTTCTTGTTTGCCCATATGGAATCTTCATCAGTGCATCCCAGACTTCCTGCATAAATGTGGTGCCAGCTGGTTTTGTTGACACAGAAAACACACGGCGTTTGCCTGCGAAGTACTCATCAAGCTGTGCTGAGGTTTCCCTTAAAATAGGAGAAGGAGAGTCAGTATCACCTTCGAAAACATCTTTTTCTTCTTGTGTCAAAAAATGAAGTCCAATAAGAGCCTCATCTGTTGTTTTCAGCAAAATATCTCCAATAGCTGTATGATATATCATTGTGTCGTGCAAACGATGTTCACCTCATATGCAAATGTATTCTCAAGCAAAGAAATCTCCTCTTCAACCGCCCACATTTCAATCGTGCAATCCTGTGTTGCAGTCACCTGAAGCTGTATCTTGCGCTCATTAGGTCGAGAAAGAACTGCAGTCTTGACTCGTCCATCATGACTCCGATCAAGAGCCTCAGCACATCGAAGAATAAAAGAAAGGATAAACACTGCTCGTTTATCCTCTGTTGAGAGAGAGCTATATCCAATATCTCGCTCACGGGGGATCCGTTTTCTGTGATATCTACAAAAAAGTGAGAGAAGCAAGATCTCATACTCGCTAAACCCAAGAAGTCCAGCATTGGAAACAATATACTCTGAATGAAGCTGATGGCGGAAATGTGCAATAAACTGACCAACATCATGGACATATGACGCATATAAAAGTAATTCACGCCACCTTGTATCATATGAGATAAGCCCAGATGCATGTGCTGAATCAAACATCTGTGCTGTTAGATCTGATACATGAGATGCATGTGCCAAATCAACACAAAATATCTGTGCTAACTGATGGATACTTACATCTCGGACAGATAGATCTCCTCTCTCTAAAAACTCAGGACAGCGAGCGAGATAATCTGCTAACATCCCATCTCGAAGCCCGAACTCAGTTACCTTGATCTCACGAATATTGCATGCTTTCATGACCTCATACAATATCCTCGCTCCTGCAACAATAATATCACAACGCTCTTTATTTATCCCTGGAATGGCACAACGCTCAGAATATGAGAGACCTGCCAGTAAAAGATAAAGTGCTTTCAGCTCTTTTCGGGTTAGTATCCCCTGTTGATGCGTTGTTTCTATCTTGCTTGCAACTTTTTCCAAGTTGATAACGGTTCCAGAACTCCCAATTGCAATAGTTGGAGCATATTGTTTAATCTCAGATGATACAGATGCTACCTCTCCAACAATATGTTTTCGAAGAGCTTTGAGTTCACTTTGTGGAATAGATCCCTTTGGATTTGAAAAAAACTGTGTTGTTGTTCGAATCGAGCCAAGATGAAGGCTATACAAAAATGAATAACCATGCTGATCTCCAACGATAATCTCTGTACTTCCACCTCCAATATCGATGAATAACACTGAATTCTCTATAATCTCTGTGGAGCTTGTAATACCAAGCCATATCAGACGTGCCTCTTCATTTCCTGATATAACATCAAAATCAATGCCAGTCTCTTTCAAAAGGCGCTCTAAAAAAACCTCACGGTTTTTCGCGTCACGTGTTGCTGATGTTGCGTACCCAATAACCTCCACTGCCCCAAAACTCAGCGCAATTTCATAAAATCCACGACACGCTACAATGGCACGATCCATCGCTGCATCAGTGAGATACCCAGATACAAACTCCCCTTCTCCAAGTCGAACAGTGATCTTGTGCTGACGAAGAATACGGTACGAAAAATTGGCATACAACTGGACAATAAGCAGACGGGCTGAGTTTGTACCAAGATCAATACATGCAATAACCCGTTCTGTTGTTTCTTTCACGTGTTTATTCCTCATGCATCTGCTTGATTTTTTATATCTTTTATTTTTCAATCTTTATAATCTTCTATCTCACTATAGATGCTATTATATGAATCTGAATCTCCATCTTCAAAAAATTCATACATGTTTTCATGCTGTTTTTTATTGAATGTATTGCTCTGCAAACAAAACTCTTGATACTGTGTATCATATGATCCATCTGATTCCTTCTGATAACACTCATTCGTATCTGGTAACAGATCTGGACATCTTCCTTCACGAATCGCTCGGATATATAGTTCAGGAAACTCATAATGATCCATTTTGTGAACTATTTCATCGACATCATATGAGACACGAATATGTTTCACAACAAGTTTATTTTCAGCTTGACATGAGATCAGCGCATAACATGCTCTTGGATCACCACCTTCGGAGCGTCCAACACTTCCTGTATTTATGAACAAAACCTGATCAACCTCTTTCACAAATGGCATGTGAGTATGTCCTGATACAATGATATCAGCACCTGAAGAGTTTGCAATTTCTGATAACCTTGTTTTTGGTGTTTCCGATGTGATGTACTCAGTAATGGAGCTTGGACTTCCATGCACCAGCAGTAATTTTCGACCAAAGAGTGTTGTTCGCATCTGCTCAGGAAGATGCTTTAAATATTCACGTGAATCTAAAGAGAGAGCATCATATGTCCACTTTGAGACCCTTCGTTTTAATTGGAGGATGACCGTATCTTCAGGATCTGCATCCCAGTCCAGATCTGATCTCTCTGATGAACTCTCTTCTGACATCCACCACTGTGTGAGGAGGCTTTGATCATAGTTTCCAGTGATGCTTATAACATCATGAGATCGTAACATCTCTATGACTTCTTCAGGATACGGGCCATACCCAATGAGATCTCCCGCATTAAATATCGTTGTTGCTCCCCGTTCCTTTGCATCAGTGAGAACAGCACGAAGTGCAGGAAGATTTGAATGCACATCTCCAATGAGAGCAACAATGGTATCGTTATGGGGCATGGATGAAAGAGATGAACCATCTGGAGTAGTGCCATTTTCTAGAGGTTGTTGGTGATGAACGTCGATGTCTTGATTATCCTTATCCTCTTGCATCGATATGTTTTGTACCTGTGAACGTGTTTCGTCTTCTTCCTTCTCATATAGAGAATAATCTGGCTCATCGGTGGGGGATGGTGCTCCGCTTTTCTGTACATGTTCACTTAGTGATCCAAAGAACTCATCCTGCAGAAGTTCATTCCAATACGGCACGAGCTCAGTGTGTATCCGCTCGCGTTCTTTTATTCGATCCTCAAGGAGAAAAAGAATTCCTGGTCGTATCAGCGAAATAAACGCATCATTTCCAAAATAATCAAGGGCACGATCTTTCTCATACTCAAGAAATGATGGAATGAAATCTATCCATACATCACAGTCATGCAGATCTCCAAGCAGGGTTTGAAGCCCCTTTATCTTCTTAATACTCGCAGATAATTCATTATTATAGAGTTTGTTGCATAATTCAAGTGTGTAACGCAGGCGTTTTGCTATGATACGCATCTCATGATGCATACTCTTTTTGCGTGGATCAGGAACAGCAAGGGCGTACCAACAGAGACTTTGAATCAGGTAAAGAATGGAAGATGCAGCATTTGTATATATATTATTTGGATATGGAGTGTCTCGATGTCTCATAAGATGAGTGAGGAGATGTTTTTGTAGCGTTGGAATTGTTTTGCTTTGCTCAAATGCAAGAACTGCGTCTATAACATCTGGTTGTATTTTTTCTCGACGTTGCTCCAACCGAAGAAGCAGACACTCAAGACCAGGGCGATTATATGCCTGTGGATGTTCAAGAAAGGAGAGTGTTTGAAGGCAAACTTGGGATGCATGATTATGTTGGTGAGTAGAAGATCTCTTTCGTTCACGAAGCCATCCTTGTATTTTATCTGGAAGGTTATGAGATTCTGATGCAGAGTCATCTAAAAGAGGAGCAACCAAAGAAGTAGGTGTTTGACGGGGAGTGTCTGTCTGTAACAGTTCTGACTCAAACAACATTGTATTTTGTGAATCAGTTGTGAATAAGGGGATGAGTGCATCATGTGTTGTATGTGTTTCAATAAACTGCACAAGAAATGCTATCTGCACATCGAGATCTCTGGCTTCTCCAAGCGATCTGGTGACATTGCGTACTGAACGAATCCAGTTTTGAACAGTTTTTTGCTCAAAACACCCTGCAAAAAAAGGCAATGCGGCTCGAATTCGGCGACTTGCAACCCGAGATTGATGAACATACTCAATATCACCCTGAGTTGTTGCTGTTTTCACACCAATGAGTTCGCCATTGAGCTCTGCAAGTAAAGGGAGTAACATTTCTGCGGCATATCGCGTATATCCGTTTCTCACCTCACCAGCTGGAATTGGTATATTTTTTTCATTTTCTCCCATTTGTTACCCTCTTCTATTACATACGTAGATGTTTATAGCAATATATGTTGTGAGGGTACGGTGTTTCATTGTGATAGTGTTTCACATCTTTTAGGAGAGAGTGTATATTCCATAGAGATGTGCTCGAAGTGGTGGTGGAATGATCTTTGCCAGAAATGGGTGATTGAATGGAGTTGATGTGTACAAATTTCCATGCTCAATGAGTTTTAGATTGTTTGCAGATGCTGCTTCAAATAGATCTTTTTTTGTGCATTCTCTTTTGTGGCACCGCATATCTAAAATAATGTCATTTTTCATGACGATTTCATCAGGATAGTCTTCGACGATATTTATCCCTTGACAAATACGAATAACATTGTTTATTGCATATATATTTGGCAGTGTAATGATAAGTATTGAATTTTCATGACATGCAGTGAGTAGTTTTTTAATGCCATTTTTAAGATTTATGTTCGTGTGTTCGAGTACTTCACTACAAATGACAACATCAAACGTTTTTTGGAAGCGTTCGTCAGCATTTAAATTAAATTTTATATATGGAATGTGAGTATTCTTGCTAAAGTGCATGGCGTTTTCGCTTTCAAAGTAATCACTTGCTGTGACATTGAATCCTTGTTTCATAAGGATATAGTCAAAAACACCTGGACCATACCCTACATCAAGGATGGAATGAGATGTACATTTTAATTTATATAATTTCTTTAGTAGAAATGCATATTTGTATTTGAGATGATCATAGTATTCTCTTCCAGGCCAAATTCGTTCAAATTCAGTTTCCTTCAAAAACTCCTGGAAGTATTTTTCTTGAATAGTGAGATACTGTTTAATTGATGAATGCTCATTCAATTCGTGCATAATAATTTCCAACTAAATAATTTTTTTTTCAAAAGAAAAGGATCAGACAAACCAGAAACAAAGTTACACCATCAAAAAATAAAAATGATATTATTTATACACTTCCCCACTTCTCAAGAGCTGCATGAAGCTCTGCATGATCCCTTGCATACTCTTCAAGAGTGATCCCCTCCATTGCTGCATCTACTGCTTGACGCATGGCTGTTGCTCCTGCTCGAGTACCCTGTGGATGACCATGTATTCCCCCTCCTGCTTGTAAAATAATGTCTTTTCCAAGTACCTCGATCTCTCGTGCAACACCTCCAGGAGATAAACCTCCACTTGCAACCGGAAACACTGTCTTCAGTCCGAAAAAGTCTGGATCGATAAGTGTCTTATTATCACCAAGCAACTCAGCAGTATCATGCTCCATCTTTCCTGATATTGTTCCTGTGTGTAATTGATCTCCCCCTGCCATACGCACCATCCGACAGAATGTTCGCATTGCGACACCATGCTCAGGGTTTCTTGTCATTGCAGCATGCATTGTACGATGAACATGAATTGGGAGCTGAATAGATGGATCCTCTGCAAGAACTCGAACCGCATCAAGACCACATACAATAACATCAACCATGAGCATATTTGCTCCCATATCAATGGCTTTTTCTGCACGTTCTAGGATTTTATCCCCTGGAGCAGAGACATTTACTGCATAAAGCACGTTTCGCCCTGTATCATCTCTGACTCGATCAAGCTTCTCCATCACAGCAGGAAGACGATCTGCCATGGGGCAGAACCTCTGATCGGTGAGGGTTTCGTCATCCTTAATGAGATCAACACCACCTATTGCTGCTTCATATGCAACATGTGCGGTATCTTTTGGATTAAGGCCCACTTTTGGCTTGATAATCGTTCCAACATGAGGTCTTTTGGTTGCATCAGTTCCAACAAGCTCTCGAATACCTTCAATGCCAAATTTTGGTCCTTTATATGGTGCAACCGTGTCTGCAGTGAAATCGATATCAAGCAGGCGAACATGTGCAATCTTTGAAAGCCCATACAGGTTTCCCGAAAGCACTGAGAGATACTGTGGAAAATTTCCAACTTCAAAGATATCATCTGCAAAGGCGATCCTTGTTATGTATCCATTGTTGTGCGGTACAATATCCTGTACGCAGCCATCTAAATAATGAACATACTCCTCAGCTGTGGAAATATCTGTCCATGTTCCTGTTGTCTGCTCTTCAGCAATCGCCTGAGCTGCCCACTTAAAATCAACACCATCTTTTGGCTTATAATAATATGTTGCAATAACGTCTCCCATACACAGCTTCATGTTATCAACTCATATAAATGTTCTCACTTAAGATGAGGCAAATGCAGGAGAAGATGACCCCTCATCTTTATCGCATACTAGAAATAACAGAAATAACACATTGTACTGCTTGTTATCACATCTATCAGAACAGGAAACACCAATGTCACAAAAAGAAAAACAACATACCTCCGTTTGGCATGCACTGTCAGGGAATGAAGTCCTTTCAAAGCTCCACACATCATCAAATGGACTTCATCTGCATGATATAGCTACACTTCAAAGTAAATATGGACTGAATAAGCTCCCAGGAAAGACGCAAGAAAAATGGTATATTATCTTTCTTCGCCAGTTCAAAGATCCATTGATTTATATTCTTATTGCAGCAGGCCTCATCTCCGTATTTGTTGGTGAACTGCTAGATGCAAGCTTCATTGGTTTTGTGATTACCGTAAATGCACTACTTGGCTTCTATCAGGAATGGAAAGCTGAGAAAAACGCTCTTGAACTTGAAAATTTAATTCGTATCAACTGCCGCGTATACCGTGATGGTGTCCTTACTGAGCTTGATTCTGAAGAGCTGGTTCCTGGTGATATTGTCGTGCTTGAAGGCGGTATGAAAATACCAGCAGATATGCGACTCATTAGTGCACGCTCATTCGCTGTTGATGAATCATTGCTAACCGGGGAAGCCCTTCCCATAGAAAAGAGTATAGATACAATATCTGAGCAGACAGAGGCTTTTGAGAGAAGCAATATCATCTATGCGGGATCAACGGCAACTGCCGGTCGAGCTACTGGTGTTGTCATTGCTACTGGACTGAATACTGAGGTTGGAAAGATTGCAGGCAGTGTCGCAACAACACAGACGGCAAAACCAGCGCTTGTAGTTCGGATGGATGAGTTCAGTAAAAAAATTGGGCTTTATGTTATCATTGCATCGGTTTTTATTATTATCATTGGTTTTTTGCAAGGAACACCCATAAAAGATATATTCTTTGTTGCTATCGCCCTTGCTGTTGCTGCCATTCCAGAAGCTCTTCCTATTGTCATTACCGTCGCCCTCTCTTTAGGTGTTACCCAGATGGCAATGCGTCATGTCATTGTTCGAAATCTCACCGCTGTTGAGACACTTGGGAGCTGTACCTATATCGCCAGTGATAAAACAGGCACCCTTACGGTAAATCAACAGACATTAAAGACGATACTGTTGCCAGATATGTCTGTTATCCATGTCACGGGAGAGGGGTATAATGGAGAAGGGACAATAGAAAACGAAAACAACGATAAAAAATATCATACTCATCTCAGTACACTTGCAACAGTCAGTTCACTGACAAATGAAGGAACCCTCACACATCAAGATGGAAAATGGGTGCACAGCGGGGATGCCATGGATATCGGTTTCCTTGCATTTGCCTGGAAAATGGGAATGGATCCAGGGACGCTGCGAAACTCGGTTACCGTTGTTGCTGAGACTCATTATGCACCTGAGATCAGATTCTCAGCACTTTATTATACAAAACCAGACTCCGATATCATTCATGTTGCAGTGAAAGGAGCTGTTGAAGTGCTTCTTGAAAAATATGAATCTTGTGCCTGCATCAATGCCAGTGAAAGCTTTGATTATCATGAGATACATGCGCAAGCAGAAGAACTTGCTGAAAAGGGATATCGTGTTATCTGTGTTGCTCAGGGTCAGCTCCCTGCACTCACCCCTCTTCCAGAAGAACCAACATTTGAGCAGCTCCCATCTCTTGAACTCCTTGGACTTGCTGGATTTATCGATCCCTTGCGCCCTGATGCATATGAAGCCGTGACCACCTGTCAGGAAGCCGGTATTGTTGTTTCCATGGTTACTGGTGATCATCCAAAAACCGCTCTTACTATTGCAAAAGAACTTGGCATTGCAAAGGATGAAAAAGACGTGGTAACAGGGAGCTCTCTTGAAGCACTTGGTGATGAAGATGATCTCGCATTTTGTGAGGTTGTTTGGAAAACACGAGTTTTTGCTCGAATCTCTCCTCTTCTCAAACGATCTATTGTTGCAGCACTTCAGAAAAACGGTGAGTATGTAGCGGTGACTGGAGATGGGGTAAATGACACTCCCGCTCTTCGAAAAGCACATATTGGTGTGGCAATGGGATCTGGCACCGACCTTGCAAAAGACACTGCTGCCATGATCGTAACAGATGACAAATTTTCTTCGATTGTATCAGGTATTGCGCTTGGGCGTATGACCTATGATAATATTAGAAAAGTTATCTCTATTCTTACCAGCACATGCATTGCTGAGGTAACAATGGTGATACTCGCACTTCTGTTCGCACTTCCCGTTCCTCTCACCGCACTCCAACTTCTTTGGCTCAACCTTGCAACCAATGGTATTCAAAACATAGCACTTGCATTTGAACCAGAAGAACCAGGTGTTATGAAACGAAAGCCACGAAAGCCAACAGAACCCATCTTCAATACACTTATGATTCAAGAGCTTGCTCTTGGTGCAGGGTATATGGCTATCATTGGATTTCTGGTATGGTACATATTACTACACCTGGGATGGGAAGTGTCAGCAGCACGAAATATGGTGCTCCTTGCAATGGTGCTTATGATAAATGCTCATTGTCTCAACTCAAGATCAGAACATCTGTCTATCTTCTCCCTCTCCCCGCTGAAAAATCTGCCTCTCATGGGTGCAATCATAGGGACACAGCTTCTCCAGATTACCATTTTATACATTCCATTGACACAGCAGATTCTAGAGGTTCAGCCGGTAACGCTGTACAATTGGGTAATCCTCTTCATCCTGGCACTTGGTATCATTGTTGTCATGGAGATCTTCAAGTTTATTGTGAGAAGAAAAAATGCAAAAATGGAAATAGAATTAAAAACCGCATAAAATTATCAATCATACTTAAAACAAAGAATCTAAACTATTTTTTCTGATCTGCTTACCACCTCTCTTGTAACATCTCGGTAATAATACATAGGATTTTTAATGGTACAAGTTAAACAATCCATATATCTTCGATGTAACACGGACCTATTGTCAGGTGGGTCAATAATGTTGGGGTGTGGAATAGATGAAAAGTCTACAGTATGCCATGTGTGCACTTGCACTTGTCCTTATTAGTGGAGGGCTCGTATGTGCGGAGGAGTTCGCGATCTCTGCAGAGAGTCTTTCTGAGGATGAACTGGCAATAAATTCAGTTTCAACCTCTTATGGAGGGGTTGAGACAGTACCGCTGAGTGCTGTTGCTGCACTTGTGAGTTCAGATCTTTCACCAGATGAGTTTGCAATAGAAAATGCTTTCACCATTGAAAGTGTGCAAACTGATAGAAATATAGGAGTGTACAATGGTCGAGAAACACAGATCACGTACAGCGCAACAAATGTATATCCTAAAATTTCTGATCGCTGGATACTATGGGAAGAATGGGTAAATGGTCGCTCACAAATTGGCACCTACTCCCTTGATTCAGGTTCACTCTCTGGCTTTCCTGCATCAAATTATCCTCGTGCTTCTCCAGACACCACTGGTGAGTACATTGTGTATCAACAGGCAGGGAGTGCCAGTTCCAGCTCAACCAGTACGAATATTTATGCGTATGATAGCATAAATCGCAGTGAGAAAGCAGTAGCATCATATGCTGCAAATCAACATAATCCTGCTATTTCTGGAAGGTATGTTGTCTGGCAGGATTGGAGAACTGGCGTTTCAAACATCTATCTTTCCGATTTGAAAAGTGGATCTGTGATGGCGCTTAGTCCAAATCGTGCAGAGCAGCTGTCTCCTGCAATCTCTGGAACATATGTTGTATGGGAGGATTGGAGAAATGGAAATGCCGATATCTATCTGTATGATATTACAACAGGTGCTGAGCGCCAGCTTACCAAGGGATCTGCAAATGAACAAAAACCACGGATAAGTGGAAATATTGTTGTTTGGCAAGATGACCGGGGAGGTTCTTCAATTTACGCATTAACCCTTGACAATATGGTTGAGGTGCAGATCTCTTTTAACGAAGGTATGCAGGTAAACCCAGATATCTCTGGTGGCCTTGTGGTCTGGGAAGAACGTGTGAACTCAGTTGGAACTATTTATCTGCTAGATCTGATGGAAAGTCGTGTATACAAAATAACTGACTCCATGCATGACTGTAAGAATCCGTCAATCTATGGTACAAATATTGTATGGGAGGATTACCGTTCTGGAACTCCCAACATCTATATGTTCCGTGTAGATGGTTCTCATCATCCATCAACCCCTTCATACCGTTTCTATGGTACTGTGTACTTAGGTACCTCTGAGGCTCCAGCTGGGACAACTGTTGAAGCTGTTATTGACGGCGTTGTGCGTGGCAGCTTCACGGTTGTTGCAGCAGGACTTATTGGAAACACACAAGGGCCATATCTTGAAGTTCCAATCTTTGATCAAGACTATGGCAAGACAATACAGTTCTATGTAAACCAGTATCTTGCAGATCAGACGATTCCAGTTGCAACACCTGGAATTTCTCAGATCAGACTGAATGCGATCAACAGTGGTACTCCACCAGTTGGGACATACACCCTTCAAGGAACCTTGTATATTGATGGACAGCTAGCACCACAAGGCACTATCCTCACGGCATATGTAGGTTCTGGAGAGCGTGCAACAACCATTGTGTATGGAAATGGTCAGTACAGTTCATTTATTGTGCCAGTGTATGCACAAGACATGGGCACCCCTCTTTCATTCTCTGCTGTGTACGGGCAGCGTATCTCGCAGAGTACAACTCAAATATCAATTGGAGAAAGAGTAGATCTGCCATATGATATCTTCTGTATAGAGCCGTCAATACCAGCAGTGCATACTCCTGTGTTCTCAGGGACTGTGCTGATTGATTCGACTCCAGCACCAGTAGGCTCAGTTGTCACTGCACTCGTTGGGGATGTTGTTCGTGCTCATACCAAGATTGGGAGCGCAGGCCAGTATAACAATCTTGCAGTTCCAGTTACGGAAAATGATATTGGAAAGCGTGTTACGTTCTATATTACATATAGCACAAGAAGTTATCAGGCGAAACAGTATGTAACTGTTGGAGACAGTGGCACAGGTGGCGACCAAGTGGTCATGATGAGTTTGTCCACAGAGGAAAACGGGGTTGTAGTTGCACTTGAACAAGCTACTGTTTCAGAAAATGAGTTTTCAGCAGAATCACTCACTCTTACTGATCCATCACTCTCTGTGCAGACACCTTCTTATGTCAGGCTTGATCTCACCGTATCAACTGGTTCCAGTGGAGGAACAGGTGGCACCGTGGCAAACTCGTACTTGTTTTATGGATTTGCACGGCTTGATAGCACAATGCTTCCACCAGGAACGGTAATTTCAGCATATGTCAATAATGAACCCCGTGGAACAGCAACAATCCAAACACTTGGCCAGTACACAAATCTGCGTGTGCCCATTACCCAGGCTGATTATGGACGAACCATTCATTTCACTGCTGCATACGAAGGTCAGAACCACCCAGCATCACAGCAGATAACCATTGGCTCTGGTGGTTCTCTCTCTCCAGGAACGAGTCAAAGTGGTCCTATTATTGGCCTTTCAGTGGATACTGAATCGAAATACTTCTCATTATCAGGTCAAAACAGTGGTACTTCATTCTCTTTAGATCCAACTTCGATGTATACAAAGATTGATCTCACATTTACGAGGGCTCAGCAACAGGTAGGTACCTACCGGTTCTCTGGAAGTGCAACCATTAATGGAGTTTCATCCCCTATTGGCACACAGATCACAGCAAAAGTTGGAAATGATGTCCGAACACAAGTAACTCTTCAAACTGCTGGAAATTACAACACCATTGATGTTCCCATTTATTCTAGTGATGCTGGAAAGACTATCTCATTCTATGCAACCTATGGTTCAACTACCTATGAAGCTACACAGTTTACAACCATTAACCAGGGTAAAAATGCAGCACAGCAGTTAGATCTAAACTTTATCACGCTCGCCAGTTCGACATATCGGTTCTACGGAACTGCAAGAGTTGATGGAGCAATCATTCCCACCCATACTACCATTTACGCAACAGTTGATAATGAGGTTCGTGGTTCATTTACGGTGACTGAAGCTGGCCAGTACGGATCCGCATCTGGCATGAAACTTGATGCGGTGGTATACCAGTCAGATGTTGGAAAGTACATCTCCTTTAAGACCGCATCAGGAGCAGAAGCAACACAAACGCAGTATATTTCAGGTGGTCTTACTGCTCGAAAGGATTTGACATTTAGAACAGTACCTCTCCAGGCTGCAGACTTTGAGGGAACACCAATAAGTGGCATCGCTCCATTGACTGTTTCATTTACGGACAGATCATCATCTACTCCACAAGAATGGTATTGGGAGTTTGGTGATGGAGCTGTGTCCACCGAAAAGAACCCAGCCCATACCTATATGGAAACTGGACAGTACACCGTTCGTTTAACAACCAGCTATCCACATAATGTTCCAACTCGTCAGGAAACCAAGTACAACTATATTACTGTTCAAAGAGTGCCTGAGGCAGAGGCATCTATCACCCTCTCCCCTGGTTGGAACTTTATCTCTACGCCAAAAGTACTTGCAGAAAGTTTGAATACCGCAGAGAAACTCTTTGCAGCTCTCCCTGTTGCAGGACATAGTGTTTTTTCCTTTGATCCAACCGTGAATCAGTGGACCCCACTGACTGCAAACTCTGTCTTTAGACCATTTGAACCGGTTTGGATCTATTCAGAGTACGCAGCAGCTGTTCAGCTGCATTTTGCACCAGATGCCATGCAGATTCCACCCATGAGACAGTTGACAAAAGGATGGAATACCATTGGTATTACGACCGTGTCTCAAATTCCTGCTCATAACGCTCTCCTTTCAATCAAAGATGATTGGGTCTATGTCATTGGATACAACGCCGCGACACAGAAATATGAACAAACCATCATGAATGTTCCTGAAAGCTATAACAGCCTGTTAGTGCCAGGGAAAGGATACTGGATCTATATGAGTGCAGAGGGAGAACTGGCAGGAACTGGAGCGTAGGATAACAGAGTGTGTAACATTGAAATTATTCAAATTACTTATTTATTTATTATGTACTAATTATGAACGTATGAACATGCACATTGGTGAAAACATGAATTCAAAATGGTATGTCTCTTCGATCCTTCTTTTCTTATGTTTGGTATCGATAGGCAGTGCAGCAACTGAAGACTTGACTCCTATCTCAGCATTTCCATCGCTTACAGAGTCAACTGATGAGTTTGGTATCGAATCTGTATCTATCATGCAGGCAGCTGGATTTGAAGAACAAGTAACAACTGATTCACTGTACCGTGAGTATCCAAAAACTGATGGTACATATATTACCTGGGTCGAGTGGGATGTCACCAGTAAGATCTGGTATTATGACACTGTATCTCAGAGCAGAAATCAGATCTCAAGCACAACTAGTAATCAGAATTATCCTGATATTGACGCCGGTATTGCAGTCTGGCAGGAAAGTGGAACGAAAAAAAGCATAATGTCCGCTTCTCTTTCTCCGTACGTTGAAGCAAAGGTGGTGTACGCAAGTGAAACTACCGCAACAAAGCCTGCAATATATGGTGATCGGGTAGTGTGGGAAGAGTATGCAGGCAGTGACTATACCAATGTCTACTATAAACGTATTGGAGACACATACGCAGGTCCTCTTTCAAAAAGCTCGAATCAGCAGTCAAATCCAAAGATATCTGGGGATTATGTTGTATGGCAGGAACTTGATTCTGGAACTGATGATTGGAACATCTATCTGTTTCATCTCTCAACTGGAGAGAAGAGACAGCTGACTCGTGACAAAGCAGCACAGATACATCCTGATATCTCTGGAAACCTTGTTGTCTGGGAGGATCACAGGGATGGATACTCAAATATCATGGTATATGATATTGAAAGAGATATCACAACTGCAGTAACGTACGATGAGGTGTCAAATGTCTTGCCTGCGGTTTCAAACAATATTATTGTATGGAGCCGCATGGGCACTGATGGCTATAATATCTACATGGTAAACTTAGCAGGTCCAACAACGTATCTTGTAGCAAAAGCACCTGGAGATCAGTTATATGCTGATATTGGAACAGATATCATCGTCTGGCAGGATACAAGATTTGGAGGTTCTGACATCTTTTCCTACAAACTTGAGCCAGAAACAAAGTATAGATCATATCTCTTCTATGGTTTAGCAACACAAAACTTTCAGCCAATGCCAGTTGGCAGTGTTATTGAAGCAAAGATCGATGGTGTGACAAAGGGCACGATCACCGTCACTGAAGAGGGTCGATATGGATCAAAAGGTGAGACATATGGAACACAGCTGACCGTTCCCATAACACAGCAAGATCTTGGTAAGTCCATTACCTTCTGGTCTGAGGGTATTGAAGGACTACCTCGTATTCAGATCTCTGGTGATGGTGGTATGGTGGAGTGGCCACTTGAATTCACATATGCTGGCCATCTTGATGAGATATCATTGTATGGAACAGTGAAGGTAGATGGCGTGGCAGCACCTGTTGGAACAGTTCTTTCTGCAGCTATTGGTGGTGTGACTCGTGGTCAGTATACCATAACAGAGTCTGGCTATTACGGCTCTCCAAATCCAAGTACTGCTGGCTTTGTTATTCCAATTACCGAGCAAGATCTTGGAAAGCCTCTCAGCTTTATCATCGGTGATGTTCATGCAGATCAGAGTTTCTTTGTACAGGAAAGTGGCACATTTGCTCTTGACTTGAGTGGAACAAAGGCTGAAACAGTAACTCCGTACGAGTTCTATGGCTATGTGTACATTGATAGTGGGGCTGCTGCTTCGAAGACAAAACTCAGTGCAAAGATTCGTGGCCGAGAGGTTTCGTCATATGTAATGGAGTCTGTTGGATCATATGGAGGGCCTGGCGATAATCCATTCCAAGGTCGGTTTATCGTTCCATACACTCGAGATGATATTGGCAGTGTCATCACCTTTGAGACAGATGGCAAGGTAGCTTCAGAACAAGTGGTGATTACAAACTCTGGTGAAAGGGTTTTACGCCAAGATATCACCTTTAACTTTGGACCTGCTCCATGCCCTGGTATACCAGCATTTACCTCTTCATCCCATAGTGGCTCTGCTCCATTGCAAGTTCAGTTCTATGATAACTCTGCTGGATCTCCTGTGTCATGGGACTGGAACTTTGGTGATGGAACCACTTCCAAAGAACAAAACCCTGTTCATATGTATAGCAAACCTGGTTCCTATACGGTTACACTTACTATCTATGATCAGAGTTGTGGATACAGCACAACGGTTGTTGAGTCATATGTTGTTGTATTGGCTCAACCAGTTCCTCCAACAGCTACCTCCCCTCCATATCCAACCCCTACACGTGTTCCAGGGAGTTTAATGGCAAGCTTTGAAGCGGTACCCCTGTCTGGATCCGCTCCTTTGACGGTGCAGTTTGTTGATCTCTCGATTGGAAATCCGACACTTTGGGTGTGGAGTTTCGGAGATGGTACTCCTGACTCTCTGGAGCAGTATCCTACACATACCTTTACAAACCCGGGAACATATACGGTTACCCTTGAGGTTGCAAATGCTGAATTTTATGATGCTATGATTAAAACTCAGTATATTACTGTTTCAGGACAACCAGTGCCACCAACACCAACTTGGGCACCACAACCAACTCCAACCTTAGCGCCACAGCCAACGCCGCCTCCTGCACCTGGCACAATTTCACTGAATCTGTACCCTGGCTGGAATTTTGTCTCAATTCCAACGCGGTTAGCACCAGGATATGATACTGCAATGATTTTCAATGAGGTGAATGTTGTAGGACATAGTATCTTTGAGTATGATGCTTCTACTCAACAGTGGAAAACACTTCGACCTGACACTCAGATGCATGCACTGAGCTCAGTTTGGATCTACTCAGAGTATGCAATGACAGTTTCATTGCATCAAAATCAGGATCCTCTGCAAACACCACCAGTAAAACAGCTTTATATGGGTTGGAATGCAGTCGGCCCTGGAACATCACCAATTGAAGCAAAATTCTCATTCCTCTCAGTTCAAAATGAATGGGTTAACTGCCTTGGATATAATAATCAGAATCAGCAGTATGATGATATGATTATCAAAGGAAAGAATGATGAGCGAATGCTCTATCCAGGGAGTGGCTACTGGCTCTTTATGAATGCTGATGGAGTTCTTGCGGGTTCTTCAGCATAAAGAGATCTTTTACAGAAAAACAACATTTCCTTCTTTTTGCTATCTGTTTTTAGTATCTTTCACTCATGGAGAACATATCATCCACCCCTATCTCCCACAACAAAGAGATCGATATCCTTTTTCATCTTCATAGCAATAGTACACTAACGATGGGTGGGGAGATCTATCAAGCACAAGTACTTCGCAGTTTTTTTGACACAATTACGGGGACGGATCGAAATCTAACCCGTATCTATATGTGCGTCTTAAGCCTTGCAAAGTTACGACAAGAAGACCCAGCTATGGTCTCACATTTAGTGGAACAGGTCCAGAAAAGCAAGGTCAAAAAAGAACTCTCAGTTGATATTTTAGAGTATATGTGTGATGTAGCGCGTGAAATAGATATGACTGCAGTTCAGACAGCATTTGGTGTGAAAGAGATCAAAGATATGGTTCAAGATTTTGAAGGGATCAGTCTTGATTCTCTGTAATAGGCGCCATTTTGTACACATTATTTTTTAGAGAGAACATTACGTAACTTCTCGCACATCATAACCTTTTCATATTTATCTCTCACTATTACTGTATGAAAGCCTGCATCATGTGCGGTGGAGAAGGAACACGGCTTCGCCCTCTTACATTTCGCCGTCCAAAACCTTGTATTCCAATAGCAAATACTCCCTCTATTGTCTATCTCGTGCAACACTTGCGAGATATGGGATGCACAGATATTGTGTTTACTCTTGGCTATCTTGGTGGGGAGATGGAGACTCTTTTTGGAGATGGAAGCGCATATGGTGTTCGTGTCACATATGTATATGAAACAGAAAAACGTGGAACTGCAGGAAGTGTCAAAAATGCAGAAAAATACCTTTCAAATGAACCATTTTTAGTGTTAGGAGGAGATCACCTCACAAACATTGATCTCTTTTCCCTCTATAACCAGCACTGTACTGCTCATCCTTCGGCATTTGTCACACTTGGCCTCATTACCGTAGAGGATCCCTCAGAATATGGTATTGCGGATCTTGAAGCTGATAAAGAGATCACTCGGTTTCTTGAAAAACCAAAACCAGGAGAGGCATTTTCAAATCTTGTCTCAACTGGCATCTATGTGTGTTCTCCTGAGATTTTTTCATATATTCCTGATAATACGATGTTTGATTTTGCAAAAGATCTCTTTCCTCTTCTCATGGAAAAACAGTATCGTATCAATGGTTGGCTTGCCAGAGGAATCTGGTCTGATGTTGGCAGTCCAAAATCACTTCGAGAGGCAACCACCTGGGTGCTTCAATCACAAATTGATAAAAACCAAATTCCTTCTACATCCCAGATACAGGGAAGCATTGAAGGTCCCGTGAAGATAGGAGAGCGTGTTCAGATAGGCAAGGGTTCTTGTATTGTTGGCCCTGTTGTTATTGATGCAGGAACGGTGATTGAAGAGAATGTTCTCATCGGTCCCCACTCAAGCATTGGGAAAAACTGTCAAATAAAGTCAGGATCTCGAATTTTTTCATCATCACTCTATGATAAGGTAACTATTGGAGAGAATTCAGTTGTTTGTGGAGCTATTGTCGATGAGTTGGTAGAGATTGGATCCCAGTGCACCGTTGAGCATGGTTCTGTAATCGGGTTTGGGGCAGTAGTTGGGGATGGGTGCACGGTATATTCACATGTTCGGATCTGGCCAGAGTATATGGTCTCTACAAAGACACGGGTCGATAGGATCTGTTTCAGTGATGGGTATGATCATAGCTTTTCGGGTTCATAATGAAGTACACATGGGTATTGGTGCTCTGCTGTTTGGTTTGTTTGCTTCAGGCACCTTCAGTATATGCAGAGGGAGAGACAGATACTTTTCTTGCTCAGCAAATTGACTCATTTGTTACAGATACCATGACGTCTCTTTCCATTCCAGGGGCCTATATTGGTGTTATTGAGAATGGAGAGGTGGTGTATTCAAAAGGATTTGGAGTAACTGATATTGCAAAACCAGTTGAAATAACTGCAGATACTCGATTTCCGATCGGATCCATAACAAAGACACTTACCGCAACCGCACTCGGACTTGCAACACAAGATGGTTTCATCGACTGGTACCAGCCTGTATCTGTCTATCTTCCCTCTTGGACGCTTCCTGCAAGTGATGGAACAAGCCCTGCTCGTATTGTTGATCTTTTATCCCACAATAGCTCCCTTTTTGCCTACCAGGGGGATCTTCTTGCATTCATGAATCTCACTGACGAAGAGATTGTAGAGAGAACATCGTATTTAGAACCTGCAGCTCTCAAAACCGATGCTATTGGCTCATACAATAATATTGGCTTCGTTGTTGCAGGATCCATTTTGAATGAAACTGTAGGGGTTTCATATGCTCAGTACATAGAAGAAAACATCTTCAAACCACTTGAAATGAGCCGCTCTGCTTTGCAGATGGAAGCACTTACACAAGATGAGCACGGTGTATCAGGACACTATCTCAGTGATGATGGGAGTCTGCTGTCATTTCCAATTGAAGCCGTAGGATCTATGGATGCAGCAGGAAATGGCATATCAACAGGAACAGATATGCTTCGTTTCATGAACTGGTTCATGACAGGGATCGGGAATCGGGATGATGTGCAGCTCTCACCTGAGATCCTTGATGCTATCCAAACCGTGTACCGCCCTGCAGATAGAATCATAGCCTCTGCAAATGGAATCACTGATCCAGATGTTGGATTCGGGCTTGGTGTAAAAGTACATACGATGTTTCATAAAACATTTCTCACAAAGAGCGGTGCTCTGATTGGAGCCTCTTCCGCAATGTATATGGATTATGATGATAAAACAGGGGTAATTGTACTTACCAATTCGAATGGCATTGGGACAAGTGTTCTTGCACAGGGCATTTTGTCGCTTTTGTATACCGATGTTATCCCTGAGAATATGATCGGATATATCGCTGATATTATACAAAATGAGCCTGCACAGGCAGAACTTCTTGAGATAAATGATCCAACCTATTATCAATCTGAGGATGATCCATATCTTTTTGCCTCTGATATCGTTGGAACCTATGTGCACCCTGCCTATGGCACCATGGTACTTTCAGGGGAGGAAGATGCAATAATGGTTACCCATGAGTCAGGAGAAGGCATTGTACTTCGTATGGGAAATAACCTCTTTGTGTTTGTTCTTCCTGTCCTTGCAAGCGTTGGATACAGTATCTTCGATATTGATGAAAATGGAACAGTAACAGGATTTTCAACATTATCACTTGGGCAGTTTACCAAAGTGGAAAACAAAAAAGAGATCTAAACATTGATCTTAAATCATAATTCCTGTCTCTGACATAGGGAGTATTTTTGCCAGAATATAGTCCTGCATCTTTGATGGAGTAAGCCGCACGACATCTCGAATCATTATTTCATTTTCAATAACTACCGCTCCGATCTCATCTGCATACTCTTCGTATGGCAATTTAATTCGCACCCCATCCATCTGCACAACAACAGGAATAGGAGACAGTACATGGTGAATTGCAGGAACTTCATCTAAAATAACATCCATTAAACGGGCAGGAGATAAAGATAGGGGATCGCGGGAAAGACGAATACGCCTTTCATCAAGAACTCTGCTGACCTCAGCGATGAGCTCATCAAGTTTTGCTATCTCATCTTTTTCTTTTGTACGATGCATAAACCTTCCAACATCTCCGAGATATCCATCAACTGGGGGAGTAAAAAGATCTCGAAGTACCTCTGTTTTTGGGCCACCACAGAGCACAATGGGAACAGATATGCCTCTTCGAAATGTCTCTATTTTGTATTTTATGCAGGTTTCAAAGTTTCCAAACAAAAAGATAACCAAATCATGTTCATTGACAATGTCTCGTTCTTCACTACTTAAAAGACCAATGCGCTTTCCAAACCCACGTGCAAGCCCGATCATATTTGTTTTTGCACCAGATTTACGTAAATACTCACCAATATCACAAGATGCATGTGGGAGATGATGAATATCAAGGGACATCGTGACAACTGCAATCTCAGTCCCAACTAAGGGGGAGTACTGAATCTCACCCGCAATCACTCGGGACAGTACGCGAAGCTGCGCAATATCTTCACGGGGAACTAAGGCCTGAAGCACGACTTCTTGAGCAATCACCTGCTTTTGAATGACATACCCACCAAGATCATCAATCAGATCCAAAAACTCATCATGCCGGTACACACCACATTTGCATGTCACAGAAACAAGAGTCATATTCCATCACCAAGCAACTCAAACTTTTCATTCACTATGGGCATAATATCACGAGGCAAGGTATTCTCACTTGCAACAAAATAGAATCTCCCTGATTCCCCTGGCATAAATCGCTGTGTTCGAACTCTAAATCCCTCGGGGCAGATGATCTGAAGTACATATATGAGATCTTTATAGAGCCCATCTGCGGGATCCACTACCGGAAGCTCTGAGAACCCTTTCTGTTCTTCAGGGGAAAGATGCATCACAATGGTAAATCGATCTGGCTGTTCTACCCGATCCTTTCCGAATCGATCCCAGAGATGTTTTAAGAGAGGGGCGAGGTATTTCTCGTCCCCAATATTTACCATAACTTCTCCGTTCTCATGAACAACTACATCAGAAAAATCCCGAATGAGAATCATACCCGGCATCGTTCGTGTCATTCCTACTGCCACAAAGATCGGAATCGTTGGATCGATATACAGATGAAGACGTGCAATAACGCCACTCATACCGTACTCACTTAGCACAACTGATGCCAAGTGCGAATAAAGTTCCCCTCCAACTGGTTCCGGACATTCTACTTTAAAGTAATCAAGAGGCATGCTTCTTTTCCTCTCCCTTTTTTCTATGCATCCCTCTCCTCCTTCTTTTTCTGTTCAACATATCCTGAGGACAGGAGTGCTGCACCAACAGCACCAATATACTGAGAGTGGGAGGGAACAACGATCTCGGTTTGGAGAAGATTACCCATAGCACGGACAAGTCCCTGGATTAAAGAACTTCCTCCAACCATAATCACTGGATCTTTAATATCAACCTCTTGTAGTTGCTGCTCAAAGACCTGCTCTGCAACACTATGACACGCTGCTGCTGCTACATCTGCTTTTGAATGACCTTCTGCAAGAGCATTGACAAGGCTTTGGGTTCCAAACACGATGCAATAGCTGTTCATAGGAACAGTATTTTCCATCCCTTTCATGGCGAGTGGTCCAAGTTCAGTAATATCTACACCAAGACGTTTTGCAGTCATCTCAAGAAATCGCCCTGATGCACCTGCACAGATACCTCCCATGGTAAAGGTTCCAGGAATCCCATCCTGCACTGAGATCGCCTTATTATCCATCCCACCAATATCAATAACGGTAGCAGATCCCGTCTGACAGTCAGCCAAGAACACTGCTCCTTTTGAGTTTACACTCAACTCTTCTTGCACAAGATCTGCGTTTATTTTATCCCCTATGAGATATCTTCCATACCCTGTTGTTCCAACTGCTTCAATATCTGATTTTTGAATGCCTGCCTCTTCAAGTGCAAGGGCAATCACTTCATTCGCACTCTCAACCACATCAATGGTGGGTCTCCATCCCGTTCCAATAATCTCATTATCCTGCATGATAATTGCTTTTGTGGTTGCTGAACCAGAGTCGATACCCATCGTAATGCCAACCTGACGTTGACGTGCAAGCAGAGCTTTTCTACGGGCTATTGTTGTTAACGCTTCCATGCGGGTAAGGAGAGTACCAGATGTTGTACGTTCGGTAAAGGAGTAACTCACCACAGGGAGATCTGAGTTTTCATGGATATAGTTTCGCAGTTCATTTCTCGTAATTGCTGCTTCAGCACATCGAAAACAGGTTGTAATAAACACCGCATCTGCATCTACCGCTCCTTTGACCAATGCAACTGCACGTGCAATAGCGAGTTTTAGATCGCCACTTTTGACATCAAGTCCAAATGATTTGTAATTTTGTTTGATCTCATGAAGTGTGAGATCTGGATAGAAGATCTCTGCACCAACTGCAGAAGCGGCGTCATTGATCTCTTTTTGAACCCCGCTATAATCAGGACCACAGGATAGCTGTGCGATACGAACTTTTCTCTCACTCATGTTGCACCTCCGGCTTTTCTTCATCTCCTTTTTGTGCTAACCCAGCCAAAAATTCTTTTATTGCCATGACAAATGCAAACCCTTCCTCCTCAGTCTCTGGGTAGTTGAGCTCAAGGACTGGGATACCTGCATCTTTGAGCAAAAAAGTTGTCAGTTCATTTGTGCGTGCGCAGCCCATGCATCCAAAGGCGAGTGGATCATTCATAATGATTGCTGCCTCAGCTTCGGCAAGGAGAGGGCCTATCAGTGACATTCTTCCTCGAATGCCTGCTGGAACTTCAACAGCAGCCCATTTTAACCCTCGTTTTGCATCGTCTGGTGTCATATTGAGTGGAGGTGAATCAATACCTTCTACCCCTCCTTGTTGCACCCTATCTCGCACAGATAGTGCAGAACCTAAAGGAATATGTCCTAAGCGAGTTACCATATCAGACAAAATTAAGCTTGTAGTTGGGTAAATGAAAACTTTTGCCATTATTTCACACATCACGATTGAATATTTCAAGTAAATGTTCATCAGAAAGTTCTACACGTTCTTTTGGATGAATGATCTCCAGTTCTGATTTGGAAATGCTATCTCCATGATACATTCTTTGTAATCCATATGACACATATCTGAGCACGGCAACCTCTGCCTCATGTCCAAAATAACCAGGGCGTGCCCCCCCCATATTCGCACGACATCTTCTTGCATCTCCTGGTGGAAATCCCCTATCTTTTACAAAAATATGCGAGGGGTCTACCTCACGAATACGAGTAATTACCGCCTCTACATCATCAGGATCGCCGGTAACCTGGAGACCAAAACAAGTCTCTTTAATCATAACCGGTGCAGCCAACTCATATGCATGAAGGGCAAGATCATTTGGAGTGGTATGATTTGATTCGATGAATACGTATTTTGTGATACTTCCTGCGTATTCAGGCCCATCACGAATTCCTTCTTTTAATTTATCCTCTCTCATGATGAATCATCCCCATCTTTTTCACTCATATTGGGATTTGTTCTGGTATCTTGCTTGATTTCGCGGATATACACGATATCATCATCTTTGAGATAGGATAGTTTATCCATATCAAGCACCTGCCCAAAGATATTTGTTCCTGAGAATGGCTCTGCTGTTGGTCCGAACTCTTCATTTGGCAGAGTTCGAACCCCAACATAACCTACCCCTTTTCGGGAGTCATTTGTGAGCCCAAGCATACCTGGAGACACGCTTTCAACAGGAAGGTTTTCAGGATTTACATTCACTTTTTTTGGTATTTGTATCTGAAAGAGATACAGATCATCATATGTAAAAACAAGTGGCATTTTCCCAACGCTATGGTATTTGAGACCGGTAAACTCGCGAAATATACGTGTACTTTTTGGTGCATTCTCATCATCGAGTGAGATGTCTATAACAATGGTATAGGGAACTACTTCCGCTTGTACTTCTCCTAATGCAAGCACTTCAAGGGTTGTTGCAGGTTTTTGTTCAATAACAAGGTACTCCGATTCATCACCTGCATGAACCTCTGCTGATGAGTCTGCCACAATTGCGGTTTCAAAGGAGAACGCAACTCCTCGTTTTTCTGCAAGTTTTCTGGCCTCCTTTAGTGTGAGGCCAATAATGTCAAATCTCTCTGGAATTGTTTTTATTTGAAATATATCTCCACCTTTTACAACCATTGCGAGCTCAAGTCCAGATATGACTGTGCCAGTACAGGTATGTGCCAGACTTTTTGGAAGCTGACCTGTGTAGAGATATACTGATCCAACTTTTTTCCCATGGGTTCGAACCATAACTGTTCCAGGAGATCGAGGCAGATCATTTTCCATCGGAACAGCGGTTCCAGCCATAAGATCATCTCGAATATGATTTGAGAAAGCAATGTCTGTCTTCCAGGAGTGATTTCGAAGGGCAAGGAGCATGTGCTCAACACTTTGTGTTGCCTTCGTATCTGTTTCCTTTTGATTATCTGGATCATATCCCCACGCGCGTACAGAGATGGATGTCAAGATCTGCATGCCATCAGATACAAGGGTCTCTAAATTTGTGGTTGTTTCTGCATGTACTGCATCTGAAAATGTAAGGACTGGTTCTACTCTTTCAATTGTTGTTGCATTTTCAAAGGATTTGACAGAAGAAAATCCAGATATAATATGACCAATGATGCCTCCTTCTTCCCCAGCACCATGATCTGCAAAATGCGTTCGTTTTGATATGATAAGATGTGAGTGATCTGGTTCATATCCTGCACAGCCCAAGATGATATCTCCTTTATTGTAGAGAAAACCCTTTCGTGATGGAGTAAATGATGTTTTAAACGCTCCAAAACTGACTGAGTCTCTATCACTCCATCGTACAGATAAGCCATGTAACTGGCTGTTTGTAAAAAAGTCTTGTGCTATCTGCGTGAGTGTTGTTGTTTCAAGTGTAAAATCGCCAGTATTTGTTGTGATGAGATATTCATGTGTTGCGGAGGTCTGTGTTGTTCCTGGATGAATGAGCGCAACACAGAGATCTGGAGGATGGTCTGGGATGATATCAATTAACCGCGAATTATCTGGAATTTCTTTTTTCTCGCCATCAAGAAGGACTGTTATCATGCTTGTTTCTATAATTGATTGCTTGACATTTATGTATTTTTATGATGCATTGCTGCGTTGCATAATAGTCATTCTAGACAAGCTCTTGCGTTCTCCTCTCAGAGAGTAGAGTATTTAGTACTCTTATTAAATATGATGTTATAAATAATATGAAACAAACGATGTTGCAACTGTTGCAACTGTTGCAACTAGTTACAACTCATTTCAGAGAACTTGAATCGAGTGTCTTACTCCTTCATTATATGCTGTTTCACTCAATACTGTATTGTCACAGGTTCATAAGTGCCTGTGCGTGACTACACATATCGAACATACATACCGATACCGATGATATGATGTAGTCGCATACTGCTTCAATATGTTCGCCTCTGAAAATGCCTGTAAACAATAGTGCTTATAACTCGTCAAAGTGCCAGATTTACCGAACTCATCATTCCTCCAAACCTTACCTCCATAATAATATATGTTCCATAAACCTATCTACACCACACCATAACTTTCATACAATTTTCTTTTTTTGATTTTTTCTTGGTAGTTTTTTTCATTGAATTGTCCAACTGCTGAGGAAATAAGAAATACTATTTCATAATTATTTTAAAAATAATGTATAAAGATGATGACATTTATTTTCTTATTCCCAAATCAAGATCTATTTTTTATTTGCTTTAAAACAAATACACATTCATTGGCAAATACTCACATGGCAACCTCCGAAAACCTCGAAGAAGATGTTACAAGTTAGAATAATTATTAATGGAGAAAAACAAAAATATATAGGGATAATGATGGGACAAACGTATCTATACGGCTCGCAGGTTCA
>JAITWW010000063.1 GCA_031285085.1 Candidatus Methanofilum arcanum | reverse complement strand
CTACTTTATTTTTAAGCTCTCCCGTTATCATACCTGCTTTCTCTTTTATGTTATGTGTAATCACTTGCTTCATCCATCATATGGGGTTCTATGTCAACACTTATGCCTCGTGTCAAACGCTGCAATAAAACTGCGGTTTCAAACCAGTTGCCTTTGTAGCCATTAAAAACTACGGCTATGTCAATATCGCTATATTCATGTGGATTTCCGTTTACATACGAGCCGAACAAAAGCACAGAACGTGGAGATAATTCTTTTTTTACGGCAGCTACATATTTCATGGCTATTTGCCTAACTTCTGTTTTATCCAACATAAAAATTCCTCCGTTTCATCGCAAATGTACAACTGTAAACACTCACTTCATCTCTGATTTTAAGATCTCAATGCGCTTTTTCAAAGAAGATAGTAGCACTCTTTGCCGATTTTCATCGATATATTTACTTGGTTTGTAAATTTCACAAAACTCTTCGTCAATATCTTCCAAAGCGGAAAAATCTATCCATGAAAAATCATCCACCAACTTTATTTGTGTAGAATGGGCGTTTCTGAATGGTTTTGCTTCAATTTTGAAACTTGGATGAATATTTTGTGTGTATTGATCATACCACATTGAAGTCCCACAGTCAAAAATTGGAGCTGCACCAATCCATTCAAGAGTATTTGCATCACGAATAGCTCCAAAATTATGAAAATGTCTATCAACATTTGCTATCAAAAAGTCAAGCACCAACATTTTATCAATCGCTTCTCTCATATTTGGAATACCGAGAGTTTCACAGCAATTCAAAAAGTGGTGATAGAGTGAAATATTGTTTTTTCGCTTGCGGTTTGTCAAAAGAATATTCCACGCACTTACGAGTTCGGTATCTGAAGTAATGAAGTCTTCACAGATGCTTATTGGCAGTTCATCTATTTCTGTCAGCGTATACTCAATATGAGGGATGTGAAGCTTTCGCATTATCAGGCTTGCTAAAACTTCGTTGAGCGGTTCTTGATAAGCAGGACCGCTTCCTCCTTTGAGTAAAATTCGCCTCCCATCGGCAATTATCCATCTTTTCCTGAGCCAGCCATCTGAAGTATTATCAGGAGATATCAAATCTACCGTAGCTTTTGGAACTTTCCCAAACAATGCATCTCCCACATCTTCTGAGAATGAATTTTCAAAAAAGTTTATGTTATCCCAATCAAGTGGTTTTTTTGGATTATTAATCCAATATTGGTCAGAAAGTCCAAGTCCAAAGCACCTCTCCAACAAGATAGTTGTTGAAGATACATTCAATATTTCGAGTGCCTCTTTAATTCCACTTCTACTTGCCGGAATTGAACGCCCGATCCACCATTTATTCAAATCGCTTCGGTTGATCTTTCCGTTTTCAATGGCAACGCCAATTGGGATATGTTCACTATTATGGATATTGCAGACTTTCAAAATTTCCCCATCATCTGTGTCGATTTCAACATCAGCAACAGGAATTTTTTTATGCATCAAAACATATACAATTTTTCCAGAACCCATCTTCCTTCAACCAGGGACATCAGTACATCCACCAAAAGCAAACCATAGCCCATATCACTTTTTCCATTGAGAACCCTCCTTATTCGTCTCAAGACCACGTGCCTTGGCCCTGCCCGTTGCATCAAGTCCTGCTTTATTTACAGTGTGAATTGATTTTTTTTAAACACTTTTTGACAGCAATGGGATTATGAGAGTGCTGGCTGGAAAGGGGCCTCTCATAGAAAATCAAGAGATTGAGGTTATCATTTAGTAGGATGAGGAAATGCACAACTCCCCTTACCACATCATTACCACTTCTGAAGAATTTTTTTCACCTGCTCTAACAACTCAGGGATGTCTCTTGCAACAATTTCCCAGATCCAATCCATATGTATGTACTCCAAACGACTCCTATCACATTCGTTCATAGACAGGCACCGTTTTTTTATTTTGAGTAGTTTTTGTGCTCTTTTTGTCAATGGAAGTCCAACCACGTCAACCGAGATATGTAATTCATCTTCTAAATTGTGCTTAAAGTGTATAACATCCAGAAGAGAAACCGCTGTACCATCGGTAAACTTTACAAGTATATCTAAATCACTTTCATTAGTTGCTCTACCATCCGCATATGACCCAAAGTACAAGACCTTTGCTAATGGAAATTCAGTTGCTGCCTTTGCAACAGCTTTCACAATTTGTTCATGTGTGAGCATATCCCTTTTAATACAGTACATACCTCTGCACGCCAATTAATCTTTTCCTTTTCTTGGATTCATCACTCATTTTCTGCCTACGGCAGGCAGTAATGTCAAAAATGTAAGGAACTGTGCTGTTGCAGTTCTCGTACCATCCAAGAATCTCTGCTGACCTCTCCAGCCATTTCATTATATTTTAAAAATATACCAATAAATATTTCCATTTTTAATTACAGCATGCAAAGGATCCTACCTGAAATTCTGTGCTGCATAGTAATACTTCCCTCCTTTGCGAACAGAAACACCAAGATGCGTAATAGTAGGCTCCAAAATATTTTGACGATGACCAAGACTCTTCATCCATCCAGAGATGAAAGCAGTTGCAACAGCACGAGGAACTGCTGGATTGATATACCCACTCCCTCTCACATGCCCAGTTCCAGTAAATGCAAGATTCTCAGCAATCCCATCTCGCACCCCAACTCTTCCATCAACCACAACCTCCTTTCTCGTCTCAAGCCCACGTGCCTTGGCCCTACCTGTTGCATCAAGCCCTGCTTTATTAACATGATCCATATATCGGTACCGTGCCATCTCTATTGCATGTTCATCTGCTAAGGAATATAACTCCTCATCCCACTCAAGCTCAGATAATCTGTGTTCTGCTCGCTGTTCATTTGTCAGCAAAAAAATCCATGCCGCAATCTCTGTACAAAACTCCTCCTCACTTGGGATATCCCAGTCATGCACCACAATCTGTGATATCAAAGATCGATTATCATCTGGATTTTCCTCTCCCGGTACCTTTCCTTCACACTCTACAAAGAGATAATATGTGCCAGGAGCTACAGACGGTGGAATGACATCTATCATCTGCACAGAGCGTTTTTGTCCTCGTGACAAGGGAGAGAACTGATATGCAAACAAAAATAGAGCTCCATCAGAAAACTCCTCATCCAAGGAGAGCCACGCAGAAACAGTTATAATACCTGCATCCCGCGTTCCATTATTCATAAACGAGACATCTACCGCAAGAGGAAAACCAGGAGCGGTCTCAGCATCAGCAGTACCATTCAAAACCACTACATCAGGATATGTCGCAGCGGATCCAATACATACCATACATATAAAAAGTACAATAACACGCAAAGTGAGCCTGTGCATTAAATCCCCTCCTCAATTATCGTTTCATAAAACCAAAGATCATATGACTCAAACTCCTGCGTCACCCGTGCAATCTGCATCGCAAGAATATGTCCACATCTCCCCCCACGGTGCAAAAAATCAGAACATGTACAAAAATCATCAAACACAACATACTCCCTCTGATTTCCAACAACAACAAAAAAATCCAAGTATTTCTTTACTTGCAGATTGTCAATAATGGAAAAAGCCTTTTTTCCGCGGCCCTGATAATGTCCACAGATTTTATTTCGAAGGTAGGGGGGAGCTGGCTCTCCAACAATTAAACTGTGAATGGGATCTGGTGTGTGTTTTTCATATCTATCTGTCATCGCACCATCGAAACACCTGGCAGATCCTCAATATAGAGCCATCCATTCCGCTCTGCAAGCATGCTCATCGCTGGGGCTTCAAGGGCATAATGAGTCGACTCAAGCAGAACCATATCAGAAAACTGGCGCATAACAGAATGTTTCAACTCAGCAGATAAAAAAGCACGTGCTCCAAGAAGTTGTGCCTCTTCGATGAGCATCGGATCAAACCCAGATCCACCAACAACTCCGATACATAGTGGCTCTTGATCTCGCTTTTCAGCAAGAACATGTTCATGATATACACGCAGTGGCGCCCCAAGCCGAGATGCAATCTCTTCAAACGAAAGAGAGATTGTTCCAACAGCTCCAAGACGCATTGGAACTCGATCGCTGATTGACAAGAGATCACACAGACAATCATTCACTCCATATGGAGCATGATCATAGTTTGTATGCATTACAAACACATGCATTCCAGAGCCAAGCACCTCCCGAAGAAGCGAAGCATATAAACCAGTAACACGTGTTATTGGATACCACAAAGGAGTATGATGCACAACCAAAAGATCAATATCCCTTGAAATTGCCTTTTTTAAGACATGGAGTGTCGCATCAAGCGCTACCCCGATCTTTATCGGCTCTCGCACCCCTTCAATAATAAGCCCAATTCTTCCCTCATCAAAAGGCTCTGCAAGCTCAGGAGGAGCAATCTCATCCAATTTTCTTGTAATCTCAGTCAGATACATTTTTTTCTCTTTGTTCCTGCAATACAACAATCAGTCCAAATTCCTCTTCTCCTTGCACAATATCTCCTCTGCAGATAAGCACCGCAGCACGTATAAGACGAGCCATTTTCAGATCATCACTTAGTGACGCTTGATGCTCATGCTCCACATTGCGTGCAATAACCTTATCTGCAAGTTCAAGTGCATCACCATCCTGTGCTACCTGCATCATCGCCATTGCACGAGCAACATATGATCCACATTCCCCAAGCCTCATTCCTGACAGCCCTTCATGCAGGGTATTCCATTCCGGATGATAGGTGCGCCTCCAGTCGATAATATTGAATAGTTGCCCTGCAAGAGAAAATGTACTGGATAATGGATCTGCATGTGATACAACAACAGTCAGTTTTTCAATGGCTTTCTCCATATCTCCCCCTGGTGCCATTTCATGCACTGCTTCGCGAAACAATCGAAGCATAGGAGGTGGGTTTGTACAGCACATCGGTGGTGCAATTCGTTCTGCCATAATAAACCAGAGCTCAAAAAGTGCTTGCCGATTTGCCACCTCATGTTCCAGGGTCATGGTACCACATATCCTCGCACATCAAATTATTTGATTGTAGTTGCTAGACTATTACCAAACGTACTCATCATTCGTATTATGGGTTACTGCTCAAGATTCATAAGTGCCTTTCCAACCATAGGAAGTAGATCCTTCTTGCGTGACATAACGCCTTTGAGAACAAGTGGCTGCTCGAGGTACTCAAGCTTCGTAAGTAAATGTAGAGAGCCGGAAATATACAGATAGCTCACCTGCAAAAGTACGTCTGTAAACATAACGATGTACAGATCATCAGCAGAAAGATCGCGAAGTATCTCTATTTTTTGCTTGATCTCAGTTTCGTGCTTTTTTTGGTAGCAATCTGAAGCAGTCATGATTTGTGCAATGGTAATAGACAGTTTTGCAAGGGTATATCGTTTCGTATCGCGAGTGAGCAGATCATCAAGGGGAATATTTTCCAGTTCCATTCCTTTCTTGATAAGAGTCATCCCAAACGATTCATAGTCAATACCTGCATGTGTTGCAAGATACTCAACTGCTTTATGATCCCTGCATGTTGTTGTTGACATCTTCAACACAAGGGTATCTGATAAAATGCCTGCAAGCAAAATGGTAGCCAAGGCCTTATGAGGAGAAACACCTGCTTCTTGGTACATAGAGGTTATGATCGTTGATGTTGAGCCTACTGGTTCGTTTTGAAAACGGATGGGATAAAGAGTACTTTGAGTTCCAATTCGATGATGATCAATTATTTCTCGAACATCAGCTTTTTCAAGACCGTCAGGACCTTGTGCAAACTCATTGTGATCTACTAAAATAACTGATTTTTGAATATTTTCAATAAAGGTATTACGTGACAACATTCCAAGGAGCTTCCAGTTTTCATCGACCACACAAGCAGCTCGATACTTGGAGTTTGTGACAATTTTTTTTGCCGTAGATACAAGGTCAGATAAGTGAACGATATCGATATCAGTATCCATCACTTGTTCTGCTGGATGTGACAGGTGTACCATCCTTCCAACACTGAATGCACTCAAAGGTGTTGCCAGCAATGAAACAGAACTTCTTTTTGCTTCTTCTACCACATGTTCACCAATCATTGCTCCGTCGGAGACGATTATTGCAGCAATGCCAGCTGATATGAGGGCAAGTTGAACAGACTCATTATCGCCAACAACAGCAACACTATCAGCACTCATCGATGAAAGTGAAACATCAAGCGCAGCCGTTACAATGGATACATTTCCGCACAGCTTTGACTGTGCTGCATATATGATCTTTGCATCTAGAATTCGTGCAAGGGTTTCAAGAGGAATTGGCTCAACTGTGAGCTGTTCACTGATATGAGGAGTCACATAGGCACGTGCAAGCCCATATTCACCCACAATACCGATAAGACGCTCATTTTCATCAATGATTGGAATGTTTCTGACATCATGGGTATTCATCAAGGCAGCAACATCAATGATTGGCATGTTAGATGATGCAGAGTATGGATAGAGAAAAGGAATATCAGCAACACATGGCTCAACACTATCAAGTAAAAGAGGTGCCTCTACACCAGCTTGTTCAAGTGCCCACGCTGTTTCAGGGTTTATCTCACCACACCGTGCGGCAATGAACTCACCTGTTTGAATCTGGTTTAAAAGATGCGCATACGCAATTGCACTTGCAATACTGTCTGTATCTGGGTGCTGATGCCCAATGACATACGTCTTTTGCATTCAGGTACATATATGAACTCCACAAAGATATGTGATCTGTTCGCCATGAATCCAGACATACGCGAATGTCACAGTACATGCTCTTCATTAAAATGCAAGATTTATTTTTTGATATTTGTGATGTATGGGCAAGATAGGTTCATAAAACGTCACAAAAGAGACAAGAGCGTTGAATACTTTTAATCTGCCAATCAAAGAAGATATGTACAAAAACAGAGTTTTAATCTGCTTTGTGTGTTGAAATCCTTGCCATATTTGAGATAACAGGAATGAAGCCAGAATGAAAGAGAGAGTCATAACAGAGATTCGTCACGTATTGAAAGATAGTGTCGATGAAAAAGCACTTGCATCTTCAAGTCGTTTTTTTAAAAAAGGGGAAGAAGCTTTAGTTTATGGTGTGAGAATGGGGGAGGTCAACAAAATTGGAAAAACATTTTATAATCAGATCCGAGGTTGCTCAAAAGAAGAAATATTTGGGATCTGCGAAGAGCTTTGGAGGTCAAGGTACCTTGAAGAAGCAGTTATTGCGTGCGCATTTTCAGAATCTTTACAGAAAAGATACGAATCTTCAGATTTTGCTATTTTCGAACATTGGGTTGCGAAATATGTAAACAACTGGGCAGATTGTGATACCTTGTGCAACCATACTGTTGGATCATTTGTCATGATGTACCCAGAATACGTACAAGAGTTGAAGAAATGGGCAAAGTCATCTGAGCGCTTCGTGAAAAGGGCTTCTGCTGTGACTTTAATCATACCTGCACGAAAAGGAATGTTTTTAGCGGATATTTTTGAAATCGCCGATATTCTTCTTCTCGATAAAGATGACATGGTGCAAAAAGGGTATGGTTGGATGCTAAAAGCAGCAAGTCAAGCATATGAAAGGGAAGTATTTGATTATGTGGTATCTAAAAAAGAGGTAATGCCTCGCACAGCATTACGGTATGCAATAGAAAAAATGCCACAAGAATTAAGAGTAGAAGCAATGAAAAAATAACAAGAAACCCCGCCTGCTCCAAGCTGTTAGAGCATTTGTGCAGGAGGGTGAGAGTGCAGTGGACAATGATTTTGTCCCTTCATACATGTTATAATCCAGTTTCATACGAACCTGTAAAAAAATAAGCAAATCGGTGAAACTGAACATCTGATCTTAAAATGGGCTCTGTTACAAAGCGCCAGTTCGTGCGAGGAGAGAGAAAATCAACAGATGCATATGCATTTCCAACCTGGTTTCCACTTGCATCAAAGAGATTAAACACAATAACCACAACTCCTATCTCTTTTGGGTTCACATTACGAACGAGACCACGAATGACCGTTCCTTCTGGTTGAGATTTATCTAATTCACTGGAGGAGAGAGACAGATCTACATCATTATACCGTTTTGTTGAGATATACCCATAGGGACGCTCTACAAGCAGCGTTGATGGTTCTGATGAAGATATCGAAGTGAATATATTTTGTGATGCATCTGACGACCCCACATCATTGTCAGCCATCACAGCACTACCTCCTGCTCCACAGACAATAATGATCAGACAATATAAGAATACCCTCCATATAGACATAACAACAGATTAACTTACACAGAGATGAACATTTTGACAGGGTATTTCATTCACTATACCTGTTCATTTCTCCCTTTTTTACTGTGACTATCGTACCTCTTCAGATGCATAATTATGAATGAGGCTGTCTGGTACCAGATATTCGCTGTATAATGCGATGGTACCCGAGGGTAGCGACTATGAATTCGGGAAGAACTTTCACCGCAAAGGGAACATAAAACAGATTTACGAGTGGAATGGACGAAGATATCTATATGGCCGGAGTACACTTCATGATCATGGTAAGCAAGGTTCTCATCAAGCGTTTCGAGTATCTCAATCATATAAGTTTATTAATATGAATTATTATATTATTTAAAAATAAAGCTAGGAAATCACCTAGTAATGGAAAGATCCTTTTTATGTTCAAAATTTAAAAGTTCACTGCTTTTTTGTAATCCATGAAAGACAAAGTGAATACATCAAATGGAACTGTTTTTATATCTTGTTACATAAATATAAAATAGTAATCACCATGGCAGCTTCAAAAGGATACTGCTTTATTTGCGGAAAAACCGGAAGTAAAGTAGTAATTAAAAACCATGTTCTAAAAG
>JAITWW010000055.1 GCA_031285085.1 Candidatus Methanofilum arcanum | reverse complement strand
TGAGATGATTTTGAACCTGCTTGAGAATCTGTATTGAAAGGAATAGTGTCTAAGGGTACCTCTAAAAAATTTCTATGCAGTACTCTTCTCCCTATTCACCCCTCCTTACAGAAGAATTTTTCGTTCGATGAAAAAGAAGGGTGGATAGGTGCATGCAATCTTCATTCTTCATCCATATTACCATCCTTTGGTTCATAAAAATATTCAAGTTGTTTTTGAGTAACTCCAATTGAAAGCAATTTACGGCGTCCAAGACGTTCCTGTGCCTCACTTAGAATTGACCGTATTTTTTCCTCAAGCAATGCTTTCGGTGGCAAATTTGTCCAATATTGTGCAACAGCAATCCCAGATTTATCCAACTCCATAAGCTCAATCTGGTTTCGACTCGCCTTTGTGCATAATATGAGCCCAATTGGTTCGTTTTCACCTTCTTGTCGTTCGTACTTGTTCAGCCATTTCAAATAAAAACTCATTTGACCTGCATATTGTGGCATGAATTTTCCGGCTTTTAACTCAATTGCCACGAGTCGTTTCAAAATGCGGTGATAAAAAAGCAAATCAAGTGTGAAATCATCACTGTCCATGGTCATACGCTTCTGGCGTTCAACAAACGTAAACCCATGACCAAATTCAAGTATGAACTTTTCAAGTTCCGTCAATATCGCTTTTTCAAGATCGGCTTCAAGAAAATTCTCCTTCAAATCCAAAACATCAAGGAGATAAGGATCTTTAAATACGTTAAATGGCAGCGAAGAAACCTCATTTATTCGTGTGTCTGCAATCTCTCCCCGTTCATATGCTTTGCGAGATATTTGGTTACGCAGTTCACGAACACCTAAACGTCTTGATGCTGCGTCATTTGCGTAATATTTTCTTGCTTCCTCTGATTTTAACGGCAAAATCTCTATAAAATGTGACCAGCTTAATTCTTGCGACAGTGTCGCAAGAAAGTCAATATCAGGAAACAACTTTGCAAATTTTATCATGCGGGTTATTTTTGTATATTCAAAGCTTTTCCCATACTTCTGCACCAATTGTTGTGACAACGTTGCAAGAACCTGCTTGCCGTACTCAGCACGTTCTCCATCAATCAAAGCTGAGCTGATATATTTTCCAATTTCCCAATACATCAGTGTAATTTCACGGTTAGCATACGCTCCAGCGCGATGCTTACGACTCTCTATTATTTCTGCCACATGTGCAAACAATAGGCTTTCATCAATTTGCAAAGCATTTGTTATGGTGAGTTCTATTCTCTTTTTACTCATCATTGCCACTGCCTTTTCCTAATACTTTCACCGTGCTAATACTTGTGACGATGACGAAGGACAGTACACTATCCATCACTCTCAAACAACAGAGATAAAATATTCGTTCAGCGCCTTGTATCACGGATTCATTACCCGTTTTTTCAAAAAAATATTTGAAATTATAGTTATTTTATTTACCACTATACTGTAATAACTCTATCTGAGTCCTATTGTTGTGATAAAATGGCAATTAACGCGTAAATACCTAAAATATACATTTCACTCATTGTTCAACCTCCTTATCCTGACGCTTCCACTAAAGAAACTTGTCGCCGTGAGTTCGCCATCCGAATACGTTCCCAACAAAGGGCAGCTATTTGACGTTTCTTCTATGGGTGTTAGGAGAATCTCATCGTTCATTTCATGAACTCTGACGGCTTCGGAACAAATTAACCGAAACAACGGATCTGTAGAGTTTTTGTCTTAAAAATCATATATACCATATATTTCTCCTCCCATCTATGTTATTATGGTCATAACATGAGAATGTGAATTTTTCATTTGTTCTACTAAAAACAAGAAATCCATGTTCAGAAACAGATCTCCCAAAACTTATCACCTTCCAACCAAAAGCAGAATAGATCGATAATTGAATGGTGAATCGATTAGTATATTCCAAGAAGATTCAAGGCAATAAGAATCAAAGCTCCAGGAATGCCTCCAACAGCACAGATAAGAAGGCTAATCACATTCACTTGGATCGTAGTAATGCCAAGTGCATTTGAAACAAAAAGAAAAACAAAACCCAAAAAAGAGTTGATGACCACTCTGCCCATGAACCGAATGAGTTTAGGAAGGAGAAGAAGAATGGCGACTATTATGATCAAAACGGTGATGTCAACAGTCATAATACAAAATTCGTGTACGAGATAATAAAAAGAGGGTACTCATGCAAATAACATTCCCACTTTTCAACTCATACAACTTACACATAAAAAAAATGATTGATTAAGGGTATAGTTGAAGGAGATTCAAAACGATAAGAATCAAGGAACCAGGAACACCCCCAATAGCACAGACTAAGACAGTAACAAAATTTGTTGGAATGGTAGTGAGGTTAAAGAAGTCTGTAGCTAACAACAGAACAATACCAGAAACTGCATTCACAACTAGCCCACTAATTGATTTTGGCGATTTCCATGAAGGAAGCAATTTTATGATAAAAATCAGGATAATAACTGCTATGAGCAGAAGGAGAATCTCAACAATCATAAATTACTCTTTGTTACCGGATAATAAATCTTTTCTGTACCAGGAAATAAAAGGAGAGTACGCATGCCACCCTGAGCATACGATATGATTATCTGCAACTATTGAAAACGTTATAAGGACATAGATGGTATGCACACACCAAGGTGCCGAGGTAGTCTAGTCCGGAAAGGCGGTGGCCTCGAAAGCCACTGGCGCCCGCGCCTCGGGAGTTCAAATCTCCCCCTCGGCGTTACCTATCATCATCCTTTACTCGAACCGTCATCTCCCGCACTTTTGAATTTTTAATTCGTATAACAATTTTATCATAGTTCAGTGGATTCTCTTCGATAACCTTCAATACCTCTGATATTTTATCACCCATACCACTCCAATCTAACTTTCCTCGCAGTTCCGCAGTATTCTTCGCCTTATTAATATATTCCAACCTATTTTTCAGGAACTCATAAGTATACAACACCTCATCAGCGGTGTTGAAATCATATCCTTGTAACTCATCGATATTATCCCAATTCTCACGAAGAAGGAATGGATCATCGTTTTTAAGCTTATTAGGCATATCTCCAATCGCCCTTGGCTCAGTTACATCCACATAGATATACTTATACTGATTATCAGGACCAAACTCAGCCAATGCTGTTGCTGGTGTTAATGAATTCTTTCCAAGACCGATGGCACTCTCCTTATTCTGTGGGAAGTATAAGTATGCTGCATTAACACCAAGTCTTTCAAAAATCCCATAGAGAAAGAGTGCCTTATCAAATGAATTTCCTTTTTTATCGTGAATAACTTCAATAGGATACCGAACCGTCGCATCCGTTGAAAGTGGAATTTGCTGTACAAATGAAATAGCAAGCTCAATAACCTCACGAACTGACAGATTTTCACGTCTTTGGATCTGTTGCAGGGACGAAAGAACACTGTCAAAGATAGGCTCATTCACTGGATCTGCATACATCTTAAAGTAATATTCAGACCAGAGCTCTGGCTCAGGGAAGGTATCAGTACCGATAGTCGGTGTATTGTATTTTGTACCAAGGTACGCACCCCTATCCACATTAACGGTGATAGTATGCTCAACTCCTTTAAACAGAAAAGCAATATTTCTCTCAGCAATCTCAGGGCTTGGATTTTCTGCTGGAACAACCGGAACATATGAACCAGAGAGGGAGATTCTATCCATAACGCCTGAAACGGTACTATGATCAACCTGAGCGGGGCGAATTAATCCATACTCTCCCCAAACACCAACGTACTCTCCATCTGTTGAAAAAATAAGTACCCTTGATGCTGCTTGATCCGTGACAAAAATCAGAGTTCCTCTTGCATCGATATTGTACTGGGCTGCAATGCCACTCATACTCATGAACTCGCCTTTACCAGTTCCTCGCTTCCCCCACATAAGCATAAATCGTCCATAGGAGTCGAATTTTTGTATGCGAAGGTTACCAACATCCGCAACATAGACATATCCATATGGATCAACAGCGATGCCAACAATATTTCGAAACTGTCCCTCTTGCGTTCCAAATCCTCCCCATCTGGCAACGACATTTCCCTTATTATCTGTCTTTGTGATTGTCGCCGCCCCATTATCTGCAAGATAGAGATATCTCGTACCATCTGTTGCAATGGCTGTTATGTCGGTGAATAATGGTTTTTTGAGATCTTTTGAATAGGGCGAATCTTTATCATCCTCCTCTACCCACTCCTCCACATATGACGGGGCCGCAATGGCACTTCTCAGTGCTTCAACACTCCTCTCTTCGCGTTTTTCTTCAACAGATGTACCAGAGGATCTGTTTACAGAAAGAGTAGATGAATTCGCGGATAGACTTGCGAGACGAAGTGAAAAAAGTGACATTGGTTGGTTTAACGTAGCACCAGCTTCTGTGTCAAACTCATGCTTATCCAGTACCAGATAAATGGTACTAATAGCTAAAGCAACTGCGATAATCGCAATGAAGAGCAATCCCTTTTTATTTGATTCAAGATATGTATGAAATGATGCTCTCATTTTTGTACCTGATCTTATATTTCAATAATGTAAGATAAATGCTTCCTCATTGAATATTACTGGAATATTTATGGTATTATCTTATATCGATAAATAAATTTAGCATAAAAAAAGGGCCAAAATTCCATACAAAATCCATTTCACAAGATATGAAACATTCTTATGTAGGATCTCTATCTTCTTTTTGCTGTCCATCGGTGCCCTTTGTTCAAGTAGTTCTTGTGTTTTTCATTCCAATGATCCCCAGCAACTATTTCTATCCATATTGAAGATAATATGAATATGTCTATGAAGTACATTGCAGTTCTTTTCTGCATGCTCTGCTTGCTTCTCCCTATTTCCGCTATTGCGGATAATACAGAAAATGCAGAACCTCTCATGGAAGCTCCAGCAGTGAATGACCTGAAATTTGCTGAGCTCCTTGCAACACGTGCAGTACCTGCCATCTTTGCAACAGGAGCTGCATTTGAGACCGCTTTCTACTATGGAAACAGCGCCGCACTTCCAACAGTTTCAAGAGAACGAACCATGGAGCTACAGCAAGCTGCAGGGCTCATTCGAAACGTGAAGATCTCTGAAGAATATGAACCAATCAGAACAGAGTTCCTCTCAAAACTGGATACACTCCTCTATGAGGTACGTGAAGGAGGAAGTTTAAAACAGGGATGTAGCAAATGTGTCGCTGATATTAAACGGATGAAAGAGTATTCACAGAACTTTGGAGTCTGGACAATCGAATCTATCTCAAAAATTTCATAGTTTTTGAAAAAAAGGTACCTTTTTTTACACGGCTATGAACTGACCTTTTGCTGCACGACAGATCGGGCATTTCCAATCATCGGGCAGATCTTCAAATGAAGTACCAGCAGGGTTTGTTCCATCTCCTTTCGCAGGATCATATACATACCCACAGATCATACAACGCATTTTTTGCATCCAGATAAATTCATTTCATTCCATATAAAACTATTCTATTTGTGTCAGAGAAATTCATTTAGTGCAATGCGTACATAAAGTACATCATGGATTTACTTTCATACTTACGCCAGACACCATGTCATGATGAGTTGATCGCGCTCATTCTTTATATTGCGCATCAAGCCCTTCCCATCCGTAATGCGTTTCCAAGCAATCAAATGGCGAAAACAACAAAGAATGCATCTGGTGAGACACAGGCTGCAATGGATGTCTGGGCTGATCAGCACCTTATTGATGAGCTCAGAAGAACAGGCCTCGTCAAGGAGCTTGCAAGCGAGGAACAAGATGATGTTCTTTTCTTTGAGGAAGATGCTCTGTACTCGGTTGTCATGGATCCTCTCGATGGTTCATCACTTATTGCAACAAATCTCTCTGTTGGAACGATTATTGGAATCTACGCAGATTCAATCTATACAGATTCAGTACTGAGAGAGGAACTGAAAAAAGGAGAGGATCTAGTTGCTGCGTTCTATCTTTTGTATGGACCAATGACTACGCTTGTACTTTCTGTAGGAGATGGAGTGCACAGTTTTATTTATCATGAAAAAGTAGGGGAATTTCAGCTTTTCCATGAAAATATCACCATACCTGATGGAACACAGTACGGAAGTGGAGGAACAAGAGATGAATGGATTCCTGCACATATGAGCGTGCTTGAGTACTTTAATGAACATCACTTCAAAGTGAGATACTCAGGATCATTTGTTGCAGATTGTCATCAGCTCCTCACCTATGGTGGCATCTATACATACCCTGCGCTGAAAAAGAAACCAAAAGGAAAACTTCGCCTCCTCTTTGAGGTAAATCCCCTTGGATATATCATTACTCAGGCAGGAGGGGCAGTGACTGATGGATATAAAGATACATTAACCATTGTTCCAACTGAGATACATGAGAAAACGCCAGTATATATTGGAAGCAAAGGAATTATTCAAGATATAGAAAGAATATACCGTGAGTTTTGAGATGCACAGAGTGTGAGAGTGCAGTCCTGATACATACAAAAGGACGTGGAATGCATGCAGGAGAACAAAGGGGTGTGCTGGTGTATGTGATTATCTCTCCTTGTGTATATGATCAAAGTCTTCGTGCAGAAGGAATTACAACCCCTGCAGATTGTGATGTTTTTTCCCGTTGCAGGGAGAGATGTCATGCATTCCATATACAAACCATCAGATACCGATGTCCTGAAACCTCTTATTTTGGAAAGCATCGTCAGCCATCTTCTTTTGAAGAGATGAGTAACCCAGGTTTCTCTCTTCTTTTGGATGAGATCGAAACCGAGATACGGGAATATATCAATCAGCACGGAAAACCTGCTGCAATTGTTGGTGTTGACTCTTCCCCAATATGTGGTATATGCTATACCTATCAAACATCTCTCAAAAGATCAGGGAGGGGGGCATTATTAGCACGATTTTTAGATATTCGTGCCGTTGATGTGAAGACCTTTGCATGTTATCGTACACTGCTGATACATCATCAAAACGAGCAGATTCAGCCCATTATTGAGTGCCTAACCACTGGAAAACTTCTGGTAACAACATATGAGATTCCAGGCCAAGCACCTCCTACATTGGCATATGACCTTGCCGTTCTTACAGATCCAGTGTTTTTTCCAGTTGCACAGAACTACTGCCATGCAGAGCACATAATGACAATATCAGATCATAGTTCACTTTCCCCATTTTTCCTTTCATGATATCACTAAATAGCGAGTGCACAAAAGTTGTTATTCAATGCAGATCATTCTCTCTCCTGATCAGTGTATTACGCAAGCGGCATCAGGAAGAACAATCGAGGAGATTCTTCTTCAGTTGGGGGTGAATCCGGTAGATGTGTTGGTTTCATGGAATGATACGATTATTCCAGAAGACACGCGTGCATCAGATGAGATGACTATTCGCCTGATTCGGATCTCACATGGTGGATAGACCAAGATGTGCTTTCTGTGCAGAACATGCGATCTTTATTGATCGGGCATCTGGGCTGCATCTCTGTGGTACTCACCTCAAGAGATCAGTTGAGGAGCGCGTATTTTTGGAGATGCAGATGCATACTCTTCCTCCCACGCTTGGTGTTGCATTTAGTGGAGGAAAGGATAGTACTGCTCTGCTTGCTGCTCTCACCGCTCTTCAAAAAAGACTTCGCATCCAGATTATCGCCCTTACAGTAGATGAAGGAATCGCAGGATACCGAGAAGATACCATTTCCCATGCGAAATGGGTATGCCAAACACTTCACATTCCTCACAAAATTATCTCATTTAAGGAGTTATTTGGATGGAATCTCGATGAGATGATCTCTGCTTCCTGCACAATACATGCATGCACGGTCTGTGGTATCTTTCGAAGGCGAGCATTGGAAGTGCTTGCAGAGCGTGAAGGAGTGCATACCATTGCAACAGGGCATAATCAAAACGACGCTGCTCAGACATTTCTGATGAATCTCTTTAGTGCAGATCTCAAAAAAATGGTTGCAGGATCTTTTGGAACACCAGGTTCTTCACGATTTTCGAAGAGAATAAAACCGTTTTCTACTGTGAGTGAACGCGAGGTTACGCTGTATGGAGTGCTTTGTAATCTTTTTAAAGAGCTTGTTGAATGTCCATATGCCCATCAGGCAGTTCGTGGAGAGGTCCGTTCTCTGCTCTCAGAACTTGAGCTCCACCGCCCAGGAACAATCGCTCATACTGCCGCATGTGAGCGTGCAGTGCGTACTGAGCTTCTTGCACGTCGTAGCTCTGGTATCATACCTCTCGTCCCCTGTTCGATCTGTGGATGGCCAGGTTCACATGCAGTATGTCAGGTTTGTACAACGCTCGAAAAGATAAATCAGAGAGTGCAAAGACCATCAGTATTGTGAACGGAAAGAATGCACTTGAAGGGATCATGGAACGGTATCAGATCCAAGTACATAATGATAGTGACATTCGAAATAAATAAATATAATTGGTTCAAAGAACATTAATGTAATTTTTGTTCTATGTTTTTTTCACAATAACATTAATACGCGTCTTGTCGACAATATATCATAGAACGAGAAACTGATAAAAAAGCGAATGAAATCATGACTTTTGGAAAAATAAATCATAAATGGAATAATCTAAAAATATTGTTCGCAGGAGAGGAAATTCACCAATATAACAGTCAGGAACAGATTCTAACACCAAAACAAAGCATATTTGTCGAGTGTGTAGATCAGATGAACACCATAGCAGCAGAAAAAGAAAGAGGAGTACCATACTATGTATCATACTATAGCACTCTTGGATACGAGGCAGTTCATCCCGGAGACTATAAGCTAAAAGGGTGGGATGAAACCTTTGTCATTGGATCCCAAGCACAAGTACACGTCGGACCCGACGTCAATATCAGAAGGAGAATCACAGCGTCACAGAAGATAGACAAGGAAATCCCTTTGTTGCAAGTACTGATCTTCAGGTTGGAGCTCCAATAGGACAACATTCGTGAAGTGAGAGAAATGGAAAGCACATTAACAAATATCGAAAAGATCTGCGATCACGACATCATCCCCGTTTTACTTTCTGAATCCATTGGGAGAGAGTTAATTGCGACAAACATGGAATTATCTGGAAAAGGAATTGGAAACTCTCTTGCAACTCCAGTTGATGCTACTCAGGAGACGAAGGCCAAGATTCCACGGCGAACGTTTGAAGAATGGAAGCTGCAAGATCCCACTGATTATTATGTTATACAGAGGATAAAGGATTGTGCTAGGCAGATGGCTAAGCAGGTCACTGCTGAGATAGATAAGACCATTATTCAGGGGTGGACATCTGAAAATGGAAATGAAGTGAAAGGATTCTTCAAAATTGCAGGATTATCTCACCCCGGCCATGATTTTGGAACCTACGGAGGAGCTCAGGACACTGTTGCTGAAGGGATAAAGCAACTCATGTGTAACCATATCCATTCAAGGTGGTATAATCTTGTCATCAACCCTGAACAGTACAATGAGCTCTTTTTGTCTGAAAAAGGCCCAAAAACAAATGAATTCGCGAAAGTCATCCACATACTAAACCAGGCGGAAACAGGTGGACCAGGGAAGGTATACGCTACAGAGCATCTTGATCCTGGTACTGGGTTCATCTCTCCCGTGGCAAACTCGGCAAATATGGTATACTATGACCTCATCGAAGCACAGCAACCAAAGCATTATCTCATGTATGCAAACGGAGATAAAGATCTTGGTGATATCATTCTTTCTCTGAAAGGAGCAGTAACACCACGGTTCGGGTGCCTTAACCCAGATGGGCTTTCCCCCGCTGTTTGCAAATTCACAGATATATAAGAATAGGAAATGGGCCACATTCACCAGATGTTGGCCAAATCGGAGTTACACAAAACTACACTTTCGTAAATCATAGTGTATTAAAAAATTCATTTGATTAATTGTTTCAGTCGTAATTCCGCACGTCCACTTCTAAATAAAAAAATAAATAAAAATTTGCAGATGCATAGTAATGAACAACCATACGATATCAAATACGCAAATTTCTAAACCAGTGAGGAAATGGTCCTGAGATTGCTTGCACTTGGCATGGCAGTTCAAGAGGCTTTTGAAAAATCCATGATACCAGTTGAGTTTGTGTAGAATTGTATTGTGGAATACGAGAAAGCCAAAGAAAGTTAGGAGATGACCATGAATTACCCGTGGCTTGACAAGTATTGTATGTCAAAGGAAGGAGCAATAAGAGAATATAAAGAAGAATGGAAAGCGACAAGGTATATGGTTGGCGGGAAAACATTTGCATTACAAGGCAATGACAATACCGATAGACCAATTATTACATTGAAGCTCTTACCTGCTGATGGTGATCATCTCCGCAATCTATATGAGGGTATTGTAGCAGGGTACTATATGAACAAGAAGCATTGGAACTCTGTTTATCTTGACGGTTCTGTGCCAGATGATATTGTGCAGGATATGATTGATACATCGTATTCTATCCTTTTTGCATCTTTGACAAAAAAGGTGCAAAAGGAGATCATCGAATGATGCTGCGGTCTTCGTTGAGCCGCTCGACGTCGTCACCCAAGTTTTTAAGGTAGTGGGCAACTTTTAAAGCGCCCTCTTCCCGAACCTCCCCTGGCACATTCAGCCTGCGTTCAAGAGCCGCCTTGTCCTCTTCGTCTAACATGAAACCTTTGGCAAAGATCCACTCATAGAGTTTGCCCCAGTATTCGCATCTGACGTCCTGAAGGGCAGTTTGAAAGAGATCCCAGACCTGGCCGTAGAGTGCGGTGTCGTGGTTAAAATCGTTGGTTTGTTCGTCGCGGATGAGACTGAGATCTTGGTGTATGGTAGGTATGAGATTGAGATCAATTTTATAACGTCTAGCGGCCTCGGTGGCGCATATGGCGGTCTCGGTGGCGTACACGATGGCATCACAGACACTGGCGGTGCAGGACCCCAAGTTCTTGGCCTCGGCGGCGGAGAATGCGGTGTAGGCGGCGGAACTAATGGAGGCAGCGGCGTAGTGGGCGGCCTCATCATCGGCATTGGCGGCGTCGGCAGCATTGGCGGCTTCTTGGGCGTAGATACCAATCTTGATGAGGGCAACGTGGGTAGAAGACTCGTCGGGTCTAACGGTGAATCTATATGCGATGTCCAGTGCTTGCAGAAGAGAAAGCAAGTGTCGATCTACTTTTTCTTTTTCCCAAAAATCAAAATGCCCCTTTGCGCCTAAAAGCGGCAACGCTCGTACGCCGCACAGCCAGGCAAAAAACACAATCTGTTTTGTGTCAAGTTCCTTTAATTCTTCTTCAATTTGCTTTTTGAACGCTGTCATCTTTTCCCATCCCTTCGCTCATTGCCAGTGTTTGCCATTATTTTATCTACAAATATTGGATGTTCGAAGTAAGATATTTTTACTGCTCATATACCCTTGATACTACCCAAGCATCGCTTTCCTCTCTTTACCTTCAGCAAGGAGTATAGCTTTCACCTGCTTCAACAACTCAGGAACGTTTTCTATGATCACATCCCAAATCCGTTTCATCTGTAATATTCCCTAATTATGCTTGGCTATGTTGCGAGAGCAGTAACGAAACCACATCGAACCATCGGGTACATCTATTTGATGATGTTCTTAACTTGTAATTTGTGAAGCCATCTGTTTCTCAAAGCGGACTCTTATGCATGTTACACCCTTTTTACTCGCTATACTTCCTTTGAATGAGGCCTCATGTATGTAACCAACAACTGTTGAACATGACAAAAAATTTGATTCCATTTTTTTTAGACATTACGACCACTTCCTGGATATATCCTCTTGCCATTTACCATAAATATCCCACCAGATACTTTCTCAAAGCCATAACGAACACCATAAGAAAATACCCCTATGTTGCTTGTAATGGTAAACTTTCCGCCAGATACCGTGCCCTCCTCTAACCTCATAATTCCAGCCACAAGCTGGCCTCCACCTGTAACAGTAAAGGTTCCGCCAGAAATGGTAGCGCCCTCCTTCACAGAAGCAACCCCAAACGCATGCCCGTCATTACCTTTACTTATAATGGTAAATGTTCCGCCAGAAATCGTACCATATAATTCGGAGACCCCACTCATCTGATAAATTTGGCCTGCAACCCCCTGATAATAAGATTGGCCTGTAACGGTAATTGTGGTAGTATCATCTATATTGCCATATAATTTTCCAATTCCCCCAATTATTATTTCTCCACGTCTGTCATATACAA
>JAITWW010000039.1 GCA_031285085.1 Candidatus Methanofilum arcanum | reverse complement strand
TTGGAGTTGGTGATGTTGTGCGTGCGCGAGTTGTTACCCTCAGCCTGAATGAGCGAGAACCGCGCGATTCGAAGATCGGACTCACCATGAGACAAGCCGGACTCGGTGCACGTACTTGGCTTCAACGAGAGAGAGAAGACGCTGCACGAGAACAAGGTGCAGAAATGGCGGTGTAATGATGGCTATTAAGAAAACATCAAAAAAAGGAGTGGCAAAAGTCTGCCGTGACTGCCATCGTGTTGTTGATGGAGAAGCATGTTCAATGTGTGGAACAGCTAATCTTACCGCTGACTGGGCAGGGTATCTTATCATCATTGATCCCGCAAAAAGTGATGTTGCAAAACGTATGAACATCAGCGTTCCAGGCCGGTATGCATTAAAAGTTCGATAAAAGGATCTGTCGTTTCTTTAGACCATCTATTTCATTTTATTTCAGACGCATACATGCTTACACTTCTTGCCCAGCATCGGCTTCGTTTTTCAGATCCATTTGGGCCTGTTTTTTCAGATATGGATGCAGTGTTTGCTGCATACCAAAACCACCTATTTTGCAGTGTTGGTGATGTGGTAACAGAGCAACTGTTTTGTTCACCTGCTCCATGGCTCATTGCTATTATCGATGGGTATACAAGACGAAAACGCTATCTGATTGAGGTTCCAGCAGATGTACCTGTAGTTACAGTGGATAATCCTCCAGGGTGTATATCTCCAATGCTTATTGCAGCGATTCAAGATGCTGTGTCTCATACGAGAACAAAACGCACCATAATCAATGTGAACGGAGAAGAAGATCTCGCCTTTCTCCCCCTTCTTTTGTATGCTCCTGATGAGACTGTCCTCTTATATGGACAACCACGTGAAGGAATCGTCGCACTTATTGTAAATGATATCTCTCGCAAGCTCGCTCACGATTATTTGCAGTACTTTGAGGATCAATAGAAGCGTTTACGACAGTTCGCTTCGACTACCGTAAGAGATATTAGACCATGTTGGTTGGATTTAGAAAGCTGTATTCATTCCTGATCAGGAGTTGCATAGGAGTTCTCCAGATCAGTGTAAAAAAAGAGGGTGTGACATTTAGAATTGAAGATGCAATCACTCGGTTAAAATAAGGATGAAAAACATGATAAACATACACGAAGACACCATATCATATCAGGAACTCGGAGATATTGCAGAACAAATATTTACCGTCTGTGAAGATGATCCGATCCGTGTTGCAACAAAACTTGGTACTCTTTCTCCAAATATTCGAGATTTATTGTTAGAATCTGATTTATTAAATGCATTTCAGGTGTTTTATTATTATTTCCGTGAGTCTCCAGATATTGTTGCTGAAGAAATTCTCTTATTTCATTCAGCAGCTCACTTAATACATGGAATTTCTTTACTAAAAGGTATTGGACCATATGAGATGGTCTTCCTTGTCAAACAGGGAAAACCAATGATTGTGATAATTGATGAGGATGATCTCGTTCTAAAGACATGTACAGGAACAGGCGCGTACCGGGAGGCCATCTCATTTATTCGTGAAAACTCATGATAAAAAGATTATCAAGGTCACAATAGTATCAAAGAGTATCAAAGATATCTGTTGGTATAGGGATACTGTGCAGGATTCATCAAGTACTGCACAATCTCTCGAATGTGAGGATCAAAAAGACATCCTTCGCCATTCCAAAAATCACTAACAGCCTGCTTTGCTTCTGCTTCATCAGCAAATCGGTGCGAACAAGGCACTGGCTCTCCTGCCTCTCGTGCCGTTGCCATCTGCTTGCCAATGATATGAAGGCGGTCATATCTCCTGATAAAAGGACCTTTATGCACCAGCTCTCCTGAAAAACCACATGGCATAGAGAAGTACCCTACATGTTCATACTCATGCAGGTATCCGCAGATCGGACAAAAAAACACCATTCTTTCACACGATCCATCTTCTGTTTGTATGCGACGTAGATATGCAGATATCATGAAACTTGAGTGAAATTACGTCATCGGTGCTCACAATAATCTATCATAGAGCGAAAGATACGGGTACCATCAACAGATCCAAGGAGTGCATCACAGGCTCGCTCAGGGTGGGGCATCATTGCAAGTATATTTCTGGTGCTACCAAACACACCGGTAATGTACTCATGTGAGCCGTTATAATTTACTACTGGAGTTGATCTTCCATGTTCATCACAAAACCGAAAGGCAATATCTGGTGCACCTTGGGATCCAGAAAGGGGTGCTGGGACATACCTCCCAACGCCATGAGCAATAGGTACTGAAATGACTTCACCAGCTTCAAAGAGAGAGGTAAATGGTGATTCATTTGTTTCGACACGCAAGTATGTTGAACGGCACACGAACTTTGGATACTCGTTTCTGGTAAATACTCCTGGAACAAGGCCACTTTCACATGCTATCTGTGCACCATTGCAGATGCCAAGAACAAGGCTGCCATCCTGAACAAGGGTGTGCACATCATTCATGATATCTGTACGAGCAGCAATAGCCCCTGCCCGAAGATAATCTCCATAACTAAACCCCCCTGGAATAATGATGGCATCGTAGTTCTTTTTTAGCCCATCTTTTTGCCAAACCCAGTCACAATCAACACCAAGTCCTGATACTGCATAATATGCATCTTGATCACAGTTGGTTCCTCCAAACGTGACTACCGCCCATCTCATCAAAAAACCTCAATCTCGTACCGTTGAATCACAGGGTTTGCAAGCAGCTGTTCGCACATTGAGACTGCTTGTGCATGTGCATCGCTTTTACTCGTAGCTTCAAAGATGGCGGTAAACTTTTGTTCTGCTTTGAGACTCTCTACATGAAATCCCTGATTATTGAGTGCTTTTAAAATAGTAGTGGCCTCTGGGTCAAGCATACCATCTTTTAATCCAACAGTAATGCATGCTGTAAAATTCATGAGGATCTCCTCTCTAATGGAAGAATGCGATCAAGTAAGGTTGTATACGCATGAATAACATCTCCTTTTCCCAAACGGTATACATCCTTATCAAAAGATTCATGCGTCTCTTTATCCCATAATCGCATGGAATCCATGCTTATCTCATCACCAAGATAGATAGCACCATTAGATCTTCCAAACTCAAGTTTAAAATCAACAAGCATAATTCCAGACTGATCAAAAAAAGCCTTCAATATCGTATTTATCTGAAGTGCTGTTTTTCGCATCAGCGTAAGCTCTTCAGCGGTTGCAATGCCAAGCGCTAAAATGAACTCAGGAATGATCATAGGGTCTCCACGCTCATCAGATTTGTAATCAAATGTCACCGTTGGTGGCTCAAGAGGCTGACCTTCTACAAATGGGTATCTGACAATCAATGAGCCAGCAGCAATATTTCTGACAATGATCTCAAGGGGAATCATGTGTAGCTTGCGCACAAGCATCGATGTTTCAGAGACCATGCGAATAAAGTGAGTTGCAACACCAGCCTCTTCTAACATGGTCATGAAAAGTTTGCAAGCACGAGCATTGAGATGCCCTTTATTTGCGATGATATCATGTTTCCCTCCATTAAAAGCGGTCATGTCGTCACGGTACACGACAAGAAGCTCGTTTTGGTCTGCTGTAGTATACACTGATTTTGCTTTTCCTTCATAGAGGAGGCCGGTTGGTTGTACTTCCAATTCAGGCATAGATATGTCCTCGTTTCCTTGTTTATAGGTGTTTTTTTGCTTGGTTTTTGTTTGGTTATGCACCACATTGATCTGCAACTTGTTCGTTAAGTGCATGAATGAGAGGTGCAAGATGACTTGAGTACCACCCTTTTTTAATGTACTGCGGATAGATACAGAGTCTTTCCTGTAACACATTATCTCCAACAAGAGCGGCAAGTTCTTCGATTTGGGGCCATGGATGTTCTGGATTTATATAATCAATTGTTATCGGAGAGATTCCTCCAAGATCATTTACTCCATATGATATGAGATTTTTGGCATTTGCAAGATTTGGAGGAATTTGAATGGCAATATCTGAAGGCAAAATCTCATGAGCAAGTAAAAGAACGTTGGCAATATCATCTTCACGTGCAGATGGGAAATGTTCCATCTCGGTTCCTACACCTGGACAGAAATTTTGTATGATACACTCCTGAATATGACCATATTTTTTGTGTAATGCAGAGATTTCCTCTAAAGATGCAATATGATCCGATCTGTCTTCTCCAATTCCAAGCAGGAGCCCGGTGGTAAATGGGATCTTTAAATGTCCCGCATCAGCGATCATCTCAATACGGCGCTCTGGATCTTTTCCAGGAGAGTTCGCGTGAGCAGGAATAACAGCAGTTGTCTCAAGCATAAGCCCCATGCTTGCGGTGACAGGGCGCAGCATCTCCATCTCATCAGCAGTGAGAATACCTGCATTTGTGTGAGGAAGTAATCCGCAGTTGATTGCATGCTCTGACATGGCATAACAGTACTCAAGAATTGATGAGTGCCCTGTAATGCTTTTGAGTAAGGATGTAAAACCAGGAACACTGTCTGGTTTCTCTCCAAATGTAAAGAGGGCTTCAGTACAGTGAAATGCAGCGCCTTGTGTAAGGGTATGGAATACATCATCTGGAGGCATGAGTGTATCTCTACCAACTGGCGCATGAAATGAACAGTAGCCACATCTGTTTGCACAGACACTTGTCAGAGGTAGAAATACATTTCGTGAGAATGTAATCACACGGGATTCCATTCTTATCTATGGGTGTCGTAGAATGATATGTCTGATGGTAATGTGCGATGAAAAACAAGCTGTGAAACGTACATGGCTTCACTGGATGGTCTTCACCAATATCAATCTCTATTATACTACACATCAAAGAGTACACTATTATGGTAACCCTTGCATTAGCCGGCAAGCCAAACTGCGGTAAATCTACATTCTACAAAGCTGCAACGATGGCTCATGCTGAGGTTGGAAATTACCCCTTCACCACAATCGATGCAAATCGTGGAGTCGCGTATGTCCGTACTGCATGTCCATGCACAACGCTGAAAGTACTGGGTTGTACAGCCTGCCAGGATGGAATTCGCTACATCCCAATCGATCTTATTGATGTCGCTGGGCTTGTACCTGATGCACACACTGGAAAAGGACTCGGTAACCAATTTCTTGATAATATACGGCTTGCAGATGCAGTCATAGATATTATTGATGCAAGCGGAAGCACTGACATAGAAGGAAATCCAATAGACCCAGGAACCTCAGATCCACTTGAAGAGATCACCATGCTCAAGACAGAACTTGTCATGTGGGTATATGGTATCATCGAAAAGCATTGGGGAAAACTGCAACGCCAAGCTCAACAAAAGAGTTTCTCAATGACTCTTGGGCTTGCCGATATCTTGGCAGGGCTCTCCATTCGCTCAGAACAGATCACAGATGCAGAGCGAGAATGTAATATCTCGCTAAAACTTGCTACTTCAGAGGAACTACTCCGGTTTACAGAGATTTTAATCACCCATGCAAAGCCCATAATCATTGCAGGAAACAAAGCAGATGTTGCGAACCAAGAGTTGCGAGAAAAACTTGTTTCAAAAAACATTATGCTCACAAGTGGAGAGGCTGAGTTTGCATTACGTTCAGCAACTGCGGCAGGGCTTATTACCTACCACGCAGGAGATACAACATTTTCTATTCCACATCCTGACGCTCTCTCAGCCCCTCAAAAAGGAGCTCTTGTGAAAATAGAACAGTTCATGCAAGAAATCTCTGGAACAGGGGTTCAACAGGCACTAAACCATGTAGTGTATGATGTACTCAATTATATTGTCCTTTATCCTGTAGAAGATGAGCATAAGTTCTGTGATGGGCAGGGAAGAGTGCTGCCTGATGCATTCTTAATGAAGCAAGGAACAACGCCTCGAGATCTTGCATATCGAGTGCATACCGATATTGGAAATGGATTTTTGTATGCTGTTGATGCAAAGAAAAATATGAGAATAAAAGAGCAGTCAGAACTTAAAAATGGGGACATCATTAAAATCGTAAGTACTGCGAAATGATTGTGCTATGGCACTATGGTGCAAAATGAGAAAAAGAAGCATGTGAGGATACATATGAGCACAGAGTTACCCCTAGATGTACTGCATGGAAAAGACGCTGTAGAAGTCAAAGATAAGAGTATATCAAGCATGTATTTTCGATGCAATGCTGATGCAGCACTTTACCTGATCACTGTTGACAAAGGAGCAACTGAGGTAGCTGGATATCTTCCAGAAGAACTTCTTGCTACTGGTATGATGACTTTAATGGATCTCGTTGCCCCTGAATCACGAGATGAACTCAGGTATAATATCCAGCAAGGTATTGGAGAAGGGAGATCATTTGC
>JAITWW010000017.1 GCA_031285085.1 Candidatus Methanofilum arcanum | reverse complement strand
TACCATAGAATATTGGTTTTGAACCGTGCTAGGTAGCACTGTAGTGATAATCAGGAGTGATCATTCTATACAAAAAATCAAAATCTTAGGGAGAAGTTGCTGTTCATTCTGCACAAAATGTTTGGAAAATAGGCAGATTCAATATAACACTACAACGAACACAAAACGGTGATGTTCTTAAATTTCTAGTTTGCGCAGTCATCTGTTTCTCAAAGCGGACTCTTATGCATGTTACACCCTTTTTAATCACTATACTTCCTTTGAATGGGGCCTCATGTATGTAACCAACAACTGTTGAACATGACCGGTAAAAAAACGTTCAAGACTCAGATAATCGAGAAAACCACTCAATATCTTGCTTATAAAACCGATCTGATCCTGCATCATATGCCACCTGACCAGATACCAATACAAACAATGGAAATATTGCATCCATCCCTTCAAATGGACTCCATCCTGCTTTTGAATGAAGATTATTAGCATCGATACAGGTAATGGCATCTGGATACAGACAGAGATCCGCTCGAAAACCAACAGCGATACAAGGTGGGGATATTCCAAGAAGCTCAGCAGGGCGAGAGACCGTCTTATACATCAGATCAGAAAGAGAGATACGGCCACGCTTCACCTCTGCCATAAGCAGGGGAACCATGGTTTCAATGCCTGGCACACCAGATGGAGCGATAAAAAACTCTTCCTCTTTTTCTGCAGTGGTGTGAGGGGCATGATCAGATGCAATAACATCGATATGCGGCCACCATTCCCAGAGCCGTTTTCGCTCCTGTTCTGTTCGAAGAGGAGGATTCATCTTATACCATGCCTTGTCAGGAAGCATATCGCGTGACAAAAACAAGTGATGGGGCATAACTTCTGAACTGACAAAGGGAAGAGGTGCAATCATCTCAATACCTTGAGCATTACTGACATGACAGATATGAAGCTTTGTGGACGAAGAAAGGAACGCTCGTGCAAGAGTTGTCACATCAAAAATTGCTGTACATTCCCCTGCAATAGAACGAAGCTCATCATGGGTCTTGAGTGAAACATCATCTCCATGTGACACAGTCTCTGCATGAACTGTTATAAGCACAGGTGAATCACGCAGTTGGCACAATGCAGATGAGAGGGCATCCCTTGAGATCGGTTCACCATAGCTTGATGGTCCATAAAAAATCTCTCCAAATGCAAGCACACCACTATTCAAAAGATCAGAGATATCAGCAGAAGTTGTCTCATTCGTAATGCCCCCATTAATCATAAAATGCGTATATGAAGACGTTCGTGCAACCTCAACCCGATCCAAAAACACATCCTTGGTCACAAGTGGAGGAACCGTATTTGGCTGATCCACAACAAGACAGACACCCCCTGCAAGAGCGCTCTGTGTACCTGATTCCCACGTTTCCTTCGCAGCCTGCACACCATCACGCATATGTACATGCATATCAATCGAAGCAGGAACAAGAAGTTGATGATGACAAAAAAGAGTTTCATCAGAATCAGCACGATCTGATGAACCGATATGAGAGATAAAACCATTTACGATAGTAACATCCGCAACTCTCCCATCAGGAAGACGGGCATCACGAAGAACAGTTTTGGAGTGATCCATAAACTATCGAATGATCATCGTTGAGATCCGGCTATGTATAGTCACATAAGTACTGACACTACCAAGCAAAATTCGCTCTCCAAGGCCTTTTCCAGTTGAACCCATCACAATCAATGATGCATCAACCTCCTGAGCAACCTCTAAGATCTCATCTCTTGGATCACCAATACGCACAACCATCTCAACCGGAACAGACTCATCCAGAGAGATCTTCTTTACTCTCTGACGGATCTTCTCCTCCTCCTGTTGTACAAGCCGCTCTCGAAATTCATAAAAAGATTGCGTACCACTGTACCCTGGCACCTCCTCAATGCCAACATATCGTGACGGCACAATCACATAGAGCACTGTCACCTTTGTTTTTTTTGCGTCGATTTTCTGCAAAAACTGGCTCAACGCATAATCAGACTGTGCTGAGCCATCAATTGCTACAAGTGCATGTGCAAACATATATCACACCCAGATTCTTCTCAATATGTTAAATGTTTAAAATGTTCTTTTATTTTTATATTCTATAATTTGGAGCTTCATCAGTTATCGTGACAGTGTGGGGATGGCTCTCTTTATATCCTGCTGCACTAATGCGAACAAAACATGCTTTACTATGCATATCTGCGATCGTTGCAGAACCAGTATATCCCATTGCAGATTTCAGACCGCCAACAAGCTGATAAATCACATCAGACACCATTCCAACATATGGAGTAACACCTTCGACACCTTCAGGCACGAACTTTGTCTTTCCAATACCCTTCTTCTGGAAATAGCGATCACTTGAGACTCCAGCACTCATAACACCAAGGGATCCCATGCCACGATATCGTTTATATTTTCTCCCTTGCATGGTAACAACATGACCAGGAGCCTCAGCTGTTCCCGCAAACAGATTCCCTAGCATGACACTATCTGCTCCAGCGGCAATGGCCTTTGCAATATCCCCGCTAAAGCGAATACCTCCATCCCCAATAACAGGCACATCACATGGACGTGCAATCTCTGCAACAGATGCAATTGCTGTGATCTGAGGCACACCAACGCCAGCGACAACCCGAGTTGTACAGATAGAGCCAGGACCAATACCAACCTTTAAACCATCAACATTAGATTTTAAAAGATCTTCTGCTGCCTTTGACGTCGCAATATTTCCAGCAATAACATCACAGGATACCGAGGCCTTTATCTCTTCTACAGAGCGAACAACATTCATATTATGCCCATGAGCACAATCAACAACGATTGCATCTGCCCCTGCCTCCTCAAGAAGATGTGCACGCTCAAGATCAAATGGACCAACAGAAGCAGCAACTCGAAGTCCATCATTAGGATCTCGGATTGCATCTGGGTACTGCTTTTTATTGAGAATCTCCTGCATAGTGATAATACCAATCAAACAACCATCTTCACCAACAATAGGGAGGCGTTCGACCTTATTTGAGTACATCAGATCAAATGCTTCATCGGCAGTGACAGATGCATCAGCGGTAATAGGGTTTTTTGTCATGATCGTCTTAATACTCGCATGCCCTCCACTAAACGCAAACGCCTGCATGTCTCTTCGTGAAACAATGCCAACGACCTTCTCATTCTCCAGTACTGGCACGCCGCTAATGCCATGCATATGCAAAATATTTCCAACATCTGCAATTGATGCATCAGAAGTAACAGTATGGACTTTACGCTCGATAAGCTTTGATTCACGCTTGACAATCTTTACCTCTTCTGCCTCCATCTCAGGGGACATATTACGATGGATAACACTGATGCCTCCAACTCGTGCAAGAGCGATCGCAAGATCAGATCTACTGACGGTATCCATCGCTGCACTTACGAGAGGGATATTCAGATTGATATGTTTTGAAAATCGTGTTCTGACATCGACTTGGTTTGGTTCAACCTCAGACGCTTGTGGTTCAAGCAGGACGTCGTCAAAGGTTAATGAAACCGGGATGTGTAACTTCTCAAGAAACATAAAGCCCCCTATGCACTACTTTGAGCAGACACTCCGTCGTTTTGGTTTTTTTGACTCTTATCTCCAAATGATTCATAAGTCTCACCATGTACAAGTGCAAGAGCTCGAAGAACAAGATCTGGTTGAATAACCGAGGTTCGATCCCCACCACAGACCATTCCACGAACTCCAATAATATCTGGATTAATTCTACGCAGGATTGGAATATCTTCAAATGTAAGTGAACCGGCAAGTGCGGTTTTGAGACCAAGCGCGCGATTTTGATTCGTGAACGCAGTGAGTTCTTCCTCAGACATGAACTCAAATGTTGACTTGCCATCCTTTTTGCCGGTATCAAGCATCGCAACATCCGCACCAGCTTCAGCTACAATACTTGATATCTGAAATGGAGATATAGTCCCAAGCCGTTTGTAATCAGAGTAAGCAGATGCTACAACAGTTTTTTCAGGGTAAAAATCTTTCACTGCTTTTGTAACAGCAAAGATAACATCACGGGCATGTTCAATGCCATCAAACATGAGCCCGATTTTGATATAATCAGCACCTGCGCATGCTGCACCAAGAGCAGAAAGGGAAGCTCCTCCAGGTTTATAATCAAAATCTCCAATAGCTGCGCTTACAGGTTTGTTTGTAAGGGATTTGATCTCTTTAATAATCCAGGGAAAATTAGCGCCAAGAGAACCCTCAGCGGGACGTTTGACATCGATTATGTCGGCGGCCAGTGAGTCTTGAGCCTCATCTATGCTGGCCGGACTGACCAGTAATTGCATGTCTATTAAAGCACGTGCGTAGTAAAAGGAGTTTTGCTCTGGTTATGGTAAATCTCTCGGGTAGGAGGTTATCCATTAGTTGAATAGCTGACCTCCAACACCACCGTAGTAGAGTAGGAAAGAGGCGCCTATGCCCTTACGGGCCGGTTTTCCCTTCCCTCTCTTCGAACTGGACGTACCTCTCTCGAAGTATCTGGCTCTCAATAAGTACTTAACATATCTTTTAGTGTTCAACCATGAATGACACATGAGTGACAATTGTCACAAACGACAAGTGTTTTTCTACGCTCTTTCTTCATTACCTTTTCCCAGTGGGAATCGCCAAGTTTTTTCGACCTGTACGGTTGGAAAGTGAAGCGCATGAAAGGATCTTCTTCATGTTAGGTGCGTGTTTTGTCCCATCTCCCTTTCACCCCATCCTTCGTGTAAGGGTAAGTATTATGTTGGAAACGAGCTTGTATAGTATAGGCGAGAAAGAATGGATAGCACTTGTTCGTACCGCAGTGCATATAACCGCTGGCAAAACAAGAACTTAATACTCTGATTTTTCTCTCAAAATTGAAAAAAAGAGGCGACTGCAGTATAATATCCATGAACAGTATGTGTGAAAACGGAGGCGATAATGGGTAATAAAAAGGTGAAAGATGTCCATACG